>JAPYOG010000214.1 GCA_028278785.1 Candidatus Poriferisocius anaerobius
GCCTGGAGATGTCGTCTACAACGCCGTCAAGACGCTCCACCCAGCGACCGGAGGCCAGCGCCGGAGGCCCGTGCTCAGGCCCGCTCAAAGCCATCAGCCCGGACTGCGCCCAAACCAGCGCCGGATGGCGGCGGCGCGGTGGCTGGCTCACGAGTGCAGTTTGTACCCGCTGCGGCTGACGGGAAAAGATGGGGAGATATCTCTTGGGAGGCAGCAATGGATCTGAAACCGGGCAGTCGCCTCAAAAGCTCGGTGTGCGACACCGAGCTGGTCATTGTGAAAGCACCCAGCGGCGACGTGGACATCACCTGCGGCGGCGCGCCGATGGCCGATCCGGCCGATGCCGAGCGCAACGGCGAAGTTGCCGCCGATGCCTGCGGCGGCACTGCGCTGGGCAAGCGCTACGTCGACGAAGACGGCGCCCTCGAGGTGCTGTGTACCAAGCCCGGCGATGGTTCGCTGGCAGTGGGCGGCACACCGCTCAGCCTGAAAGAGGCCAAGCCCCTCCCAGCCTCAGATTGACCGATCCTCCGGAAAACCCGAGGCAGGGGATGAGCCCGTGAACCTGATGATGCTGCTGGAGATGGCCTCCAGCGGTTTCGGCGAGCGCACCGCCGTCGGATCCCGGGATCAGGGGCTCACCTATGGGCAGTTGTTCCAGCGGGCCGGCGCCGCCGCCATGCGCTTCCGGGAAGCCGGCATCGAGCGGGTGTCCATGGTGGACGTAAGCAGCGAGGCGCTGCCCATAGCGCTGTTCGGCTCGGCCTGGGCCGGTGTGCCGTTCGTGCCCCTCAACTATCGGCTGACCGTTCCCGAGTTGCGCCATCTGGCCGCCGAGGTGGCACCCTCGGTCACGGTGTGCAACCACGACGCGCTGGCCGCCATCGGCGACCTCGACGGCGTGCAGGCGGTTGCCCGCCCCGACTTCTTGGCCCAGTGCGCCGAGGGCGGCGACCCCGACGGCGACTGGAGCGGCGACCCCGAGGAAATCGCCATCCTTCTCTACACCAGCGGCACCACCGGGGCACCCAAAGCGGCGGTTCTGCGCCACCGGCACCTGGTGTCGTACATCATCGGCTCGGTGGAGTTCATGGGCGCGGCCGAGGACGAGGCCACCCTGGTGGCCGTGCCCCCGTACCATGTGGCCGGGATGGCCGCGATATTGAGCTCGGTGTACGCCGGACGGCGCATCGTGCAGCTCCCCAACTTCGACGCCGCCGATTGGGTGGGCCTGGTGCGGGCCGAGGGCGTGACCCATGCCATGGTCGTGCCCACCATGCTGGCCCGCATCGTGGGCCATTTGGAAGACGTCGGGGGCGGATTGCCCACCCTTCGAGCGCTGTCTTACGGCGGGGGAAAGATGCCCGCCCAGGTCATCGCCCGAGCACTCGACCTGCTGCCCGAGACCAGATTCGTGAACGCCTACGGCCTCACCGAGACCAGCTCCACCGTGGCGGTGCTCGGCCCCGAGGAGCACCGCGAGGCCCACCGCTCCGATGATCCGTCGGTGCGCCGCCGGCTCGGCTCTGCCGGACGCCCCCTGCCAGCCATCGAGGTGGACATCCGCGACGAGGAGGGCAACCCGGTTCCCGCCGGCGCCTCCGGCGAGATATGGGTGCGGGGCGAGCAGGTCTCGGGCGAGTACCTGGGGCGCAACTCCCGGGTTACCCCCGACGGCTGGTTTCCCACCAACGACGGCGGCTCGCTGGACGGCGACGGCTACCTCTTCGTGGAGGGCCGCATCGACGACATCATCGTGCGGGGCGGTGAGAACATCTCCCCCGGGGAGATCGAGGATGTGCTGCTGAGCCACCAGTCGGTGGCCGACGCCGCGGCGGTAGGCGTGCCCGACGAGCAGTGGGGCGAGGTGGTTGCCGCGGTCGTGGTGCCCGCCCCGGGCCAGGCGGTGGACATCGGCGACCTGCAAGAGTTCGTGAAGACCCGAATGCGGTCGTCTCGCACCCCCGACCGCATCGAGGTGCGAGACGAGCTGCCCTACAACGAGACCGGCAAGCTGCTGCGACGGATCCTGCGCGATGAGCTCGCCGGTTCTAGTCACGGGTCTGGCTGAGGCCAAGTCGCTGCTGTCGCTCCCCTACGCAGGGGAGGACTGCGGGCTGGCCGACTGCCCGGTGATTCTGGTCGAGCTGACCGCGGCCGACCTCTCGCAATGGCCGTCGCCCGAGACGGCCGAGCTGGTGAAGAGCACACCCGCGGTGATGGCGGCCTCGGTACCCGATGGCCGCGACCCCGCCGATGCCCCGAAGCTGGCCGAGCTCTGCACTGCCTTCGACATCGTGCTGGCCTCGGACGATTTACCGGTTCCGCTGGGGGTGCCCGCCGGCGAACTCGACCAGATCGCCGCCGCAGCCGCGGCCTCACCCGCCGCGGCGGTGGCGCTGGTGCAGCTTCTGCGCCTGAGCGAGGGACGCTCCACCGCCGACGGGCTGGTGGCCGAGTCGCTGGCCTACTCCACCCTCCAGTCGGGTCCGCATTTCCGGGGTTGGCTGGCCTCCCAGCCCAGCCGTCTGGTTCCCGACAACCCCGAACCCGCAGTTCTGGCCGAGCGCGCCGGGTCCACCCTGCGCCTCACCCTCAACCGGCCCGAGCGCCGCAACGCCTTCAGCGCCGAGATGCGCGACGCGCTGGTGGAGCAACTACGGGCCGCGTGGGCCGACCCCACCCTGGATGGCATCGTGCTCGACGGCGCCGGGCCCACGTTCTGCTCCGGCGGCGACCTGGCCGAGTTCGGCACCACCCCCGACCCGGGCACCGCCCATCGGGTCCGCTCTGTCCGCAGCGCCGCCCACTGGATCGACCGGCTGGCCTCCAAGACCCGGGCCGTGGTCCACGGCACCTGCGTCGGCGCCGGCGTGGAGCTGCCCGCCTACGCCCACGACGTGGCCGCCCACCCCGACACCACCTTCCGCCTGCCCGAGGTGGGCATGGGCCTGGTGCCCGGAGCGGGCGGCACCGTCAGCATCGCCCGACGCATCGGCCGCCAGCGCCTCGGCTATTTCGCCCTCACCAACACCGAGATCGCCGCCCCCACCGCCCTCGCCTGGGGCCTCATCGACCGCATCGAGGGCTGAGCGGTCTCGCAACCGGCGCCCGCGGAGTACTGGGGGTCAGGCTTCGTCGGCACTTACCCGGATGGTGTGCCAGCCGGTGGCGCCGTCGGGGGCGGGGTTGCTGTTCTCGGAGGTCTGGGTGGCGCCGGTGCCGTCGGTGGCCCGCACCCTCACCCGGTGCTCGCCGGGGGTGGCGTTCCAGGTCACCATCCACTGCCGCCACGAGTTGACGGTGGTCTCCCGGCTGAGCTCGGCCTCCACCCACGGCTCGTCGTCCACCTGCACCTCCACCTTCTCGATGGCCCGGCTGGGCGCCCAGGCCACCCCCGCAATCGCGGTGGGGCCGGGATCGACGGTGGCGCCCGGACGGGGCACGTCGATGCGGGACTGGGTCTTGATCGGCCCCTCCTTGGACCAGCCGCGGGGAATCCAATAGCCGTCGAAGCCATCCCAAGTGGTCAGCTCGATGTCCGACAGCCACTTGGTGGCCGACACATAGCCGTAGAGCCCGGCCACAACCAGACGAGCGGGGAAGCCGTGGGAGATGGGCAGCGGCTCGCCGTTCATCTGCACGGCCACTAGGGCCACCCTTCCATCCAGCGCCACCTCGGTGGGAAATCCGGCGGTCCACCGGTCAACCGAGCGGCCCACGATCTGGGTGGCGCCGGGCTGCACCCCGGCCTGCTCAAGCACGGTTGCCAGTGGCACCCCCACCCACTCGGCGTTGCCCACCAGCCTGCCGCCAACCCGGTTGGACACGCACGACAGGGTCACCTGCTCTTGGACCAAGCCCAAATCCAGCAGCTCCTCGAAGCCGATCTCCACCTCCCGGTCCACCATGCCGTGGATCCGCAGCGACCAGTCCTGGGGGTCGATCTGGGGGTACGACAGGGCGGTGTCGATCAGGTAGAAGTCGTCGTTGGGGGTGATGAGGGGCGCGATCCCGGCGATATGGTCGAAGTTGGGCGCCCTCACCGGCTCAGCGGTGACGGTGGGAGCAGGCTCTGCTGCGGCCTCTGCGGTGGGATCGGGGGCGGCGGCCTCGGGCACCGCCCCCGGGGTTGGGTCGACCGCAACCGGTGTCCCTTCGGCCTGAGCGGTGGGCCTCGGCGTGGCCCGCGCCCCCGGGGTGGCGATTGTGCGCCCTTGGAGGGCGTCGGATGCAAACCCCTCTCTGGCCCCCTCCACCGTGTCTCGCCGCCGCAGCCACCGGCCGAGCAGGCCGCCGGCCAGCGACGCCCCGGCCATGACGCCCACAGCGCCCACAAACCGCCTCCGGTCGTCGAACCGGCCGCGCCCCACCATCGGCATCCGACGCTCTGCGCGAGCTTCGCCGGTTCCGCCGGTTCCGCCGGCTTCGCCGGTTCCATCGGTCCCGTCGCTTCCACGAGCTTCGCCGGTTTCGCCGGCTTCAGCGGAAGGCGCACCGGCCATGGCCAGCACATACAGAGCCAGAAACACCGCGATGCCAAAAGCGCCCGACACCAGTCCCGACATCCATCCCAGCCCATCGCTGGCCAAGGGGTTGCGGGCCGCCGCCCATCCGCCGACTGCGCCGAAGACCGCCAGACCTGCGGGCAGCACCCACCAGCGCTTGCTGGACGGCCAGCCCAACACCCCGCCGAGCAGCACCGACACCACGACGATGCCCCACACCAGCGCCGGCTTCTGGTTGTCCCCCAGATTCTCGATCGACCAGCGGGCGATATCCCCGGGGGTCTCATCGACGATCACGTCGGCCACCGACACCACCAGCGAGGGGATCTTGCGGCTCAGACCCGACAGGATCTCGCTCAGGCCCAGCGCCGCCCCGGCCGCCACGATGCCCGCAGCCATAGCGCCGAACGGCGAGACAGCCCCCCGCCGCTCTGCTGATGCGGTCGATTCGGATTCGCTCATGTCTGCATTCCGATCAAGCTGGGCCAGTTGTTGTTCATCCGGCACTGCGGAGCCAAGACTATTGTGATTTTCCCCAGCATGGGCAACAGACCCGCGACTTGGAGCCGACTCATGGAACTCGTGCCGAATAGATGACGCCTTTGGAGGCCTTGGGCGCCGATCAGCGATGGCGGGAGTTGGCCGAGCACGGCGAGGGGCGACTGGCCCGGGTGGTGCAGGTGGACAGGGGAGAGTGCGAGGTGATGACCGATGACGGCCAGATCCGGGTCTCCTCCGACTCCCAGCGAGCCCAGGGCGATGTGGCCCCGGCAACCGGCGACTGGGTCACCGTCGTTCCCGGCCCCGATGACACCCCGGTGGTGGAGCGGGTGCTGGAGCGGCGCACGCTGGTGGCAAGGCGCGACCCCGCCGAGCGCGCCCGGCCACAGGCGCTGGTTGCCAATGCCGACGTGGTCGGGGTTGTACACGGCCTCGACCGGCGCATCAACCCGGCTCAGCTCGAGCGCTTCTGCGTGGTTGGCTGGCAGTCGGGCGCGGCGGTAGCGGTGATCCTGGCCAAAGCCGATCTCCGCCGCAATCCCCGCCGAGACGCCGACAAGGCCGCCGGCCTGGCGCCCGGGGCCACGGTGCTGGTCACCGCCGCGCTTCGGGGTGAGGGGCTCGGACAAGTGGCCTCCCTGCTGGAAGGCAATCGAACCTTGGCGCTGCTGGGACCATCTGGAGCGGGCAAATCAACGCTGGTCAACACCCTGGCGGGCACCGATGCCCAAGTCACGCGGGAAGTGCGCCCAGGCGATTCCAAAGGCCGCCACACCACCATCGCCCGCCGGCTGATACCCCTGCCCGGGGGCGGGTCGATAGTGGACACGCCGGGCATACGGGCAGTCGGGCCGTGGCAAGCGTGGGAGGGGCTGGCCTCGGCCTACCCCGAGATCGACGACCTCGACCATCGGTGCCGTTTCGCCCAAAACTGCTGGCACCAGGGCGAACCCGGCTGCGCGGTGGCCGGCAACGTGGATGAAGGGCGGCTGAGCCGCTACCTGGACTTGGCCCACGAACTGGCCGACCAAGACCTGGACCGGACACGCCAGTGGAGCTGAGCGGACTCGAACCGCCGGCCTCCTCGTTGCGAACGAGGCGCTCTAGCCAACTGAGCTACAGCCCCAAATACCCCATCGAGCCTAACGGGAACCCAACGCCGGAGGCGATTGGATTCGGGTCGGAATCAGCAGCCGCAACAGGTCAGCGCCAGCCGCCGGACGCCACGTCGCGCATGCGGGATTGGGGCGGATCCGCGTCTATGGGGCTGAGCCGCTCCTCCCTGGTCCGCTGGTGCTGCACCAGCAGCATGGCGTAGGCCAGCAGCATGGCGTCTATGAGCAGATGGGCGGCCAAAGCGATACCGCCCATGTAGATGGCGGCCACAAAGGAGGCCAGCGCACCGACGATGAGCGACACCAGAATGCGGCGCCTGCGCCGACGCGCATCGATTGGGGTGCGGGGAATGCCCCGCGTGGCCGGGGAAGCCATCTGAGAAGCATGCCCCGACAGGGGGAGCGCGATATTGGGCCTGAGGGCCACCACCGGCGCCGCTATAGCCCCCCTCTCTGCGAATCGCGGGTGTACTGAGCGGATGGGAACACCCAGGCGCCAGCGCGATGAGCGTCGGCGAATCCCGAACTGGCCGCTGCGCGCTCGCCGGATCAGGGGCGGAATCAAAAAGGCGGCCCAAGCGGCTGCCAAGATCATAAGCAACACTGATGTCACCAATCTCGGGGGTCCCTTGCAGAATCAATGGTAAATCGCGGCAGTGTGCCCAATGGTGGATGGTCGTGATTTGACCCCCGCTCACACAGGTTGGCGGGCCCTGCGGCCCTCTTTCGACACGCTTTACAGAGAGTTGACATTTGCCACGGTTCTACTACAAAAAGTCCACCCTGCGCCACCTGCCTTTTCCTGGGGCGGTTTCCGAGCCCGCCCAGCCCCCGCCGGTCACTCCCCATACTGTGCGGCAGCGTCGCCCGAGCGGCGATAGGTACCAGATCGCCCCCCCGATTTCTCCCACAGAGCCACCTCGCTGATCACCATCTCCTTGTCTCGGGACTTGCACATGTCGTAGATGGTCAAAGCGGCCACCGAGCAGGCGGTGAGCGCCTCCATCTCCACCCCGGTCCTGTCCACCGTCTCAACCTCGGCCTCGATCTCTATGCAGGTGTCCTCGATGCGGAAGTTGACCAGCACCGCCCCCACCAGCAGCGGGTGGCACAGCGGGATCAGCTCGGGTGTGCGCTTGGCCGCCTGGATGCCCGCCACTCGGGCCACCGCCAGAACGTCTCCTTTGCCTATGGCCCCCCGGGCCACCGCGGAGGCGGTATCGGCGCCCATGTGGACTTTGGCCCGGGCGATGGCGCGGCGGTGCGAGGGCTCCTTGGGGGTGACGTCCACCATGCGGGCCCGCCCGAGGGGGTCTAGGTGGGTGAATCCGACATCTGCCACATCAGCCCCCAATCTGCGACATCGAGCGGCGGGGGCGGATGAAATGCACCTGGTTGATGGCATGCCCGGCCCACTTGTCCATCACCGCTGCGGCAACGACAGAGGCGATCTCGTCGTCGCCGGCCCCCGAGCGCAGCAGTCCCCGCAGATCGTGCTCTTGCACCGCGAACAGGCAATTGCGGAACATGCCCTCGGCGGTGAGGCGCACCCGGTCGCAGCTTCCGCAGAACGCCTCGGTAACGCTGGCGATCACGCCGAACGAGCCGCGTCCGTCGGCGTACTGCCACACCGCCGCGGGCGAGTGCGACCGCTCCACGGGGACCAGCGGGAAAGCCGCGGCCACCGTGGACACGATCTCGTCGAGGGGGACGACCTTGTCGCTGCTCCACGACTGATCGGCATCGAGGGGCATGAACTCGATGAAGCGGACCTCCACGCCCTTGTCCCGGCCGAACCGGGCGAAGTCCACGATCTCGTCGTGGTTGACGCCCCGCATCATCACCGCGTTGACCTTCACCGGATCGAGCCCGGCGGCCACCGCCGCGTCGATCCCGTCGAGCACCCGGTGGAGGTCGTCGCGGCGGGTCAGGTCGCGGAAGCGATCGGGCCGAAGGGAGTCGAGGGAGATGTTGATCCGCCGAAGCCCGGCGGCAAACAGCTTGTCGGCCAAAAGGCCCAGGGTGGCCCCATTGGTGGTCAGGGCCAGATCGACGCCCAACGCGGCCAGTTTCCCCACCAGGACCGGCAGGTTGGCACGCACCGTGGGCTCGCCGCCGGTGAGCCGTATGCTGTCGATGCCGAAGCGGCGAACCATCAGCGAGGCGATGCGCTCGATCTCCTCGAAGCTCAGCAGGTCTTCCCGGGGAAGCCAGTCGAGGCCGTCTGCGGGCATGCAGTAAGAGCAGCGGAAGTTGCACCGATCGGTCACCGAGATGCGCAGATCCCGGTGTACCCGCCCGAAGCCGTCGATCAGCGGCACGCTCATTTCTGCATTATCTCAGTATCAGCAGCGAAACCGCATCCCCGACGTCTAAACCGTCGCCGTCGGGCAGCACGGCCAGGGCATCGGCTGCGGCCATGGCCGAGAGCTGGTGAGACCCCTGCCCCCCGGCCGAGGTGGCCGAGAACTCCCCGTCGGCGTACTCCACCCGCACTCGGGCGAAGTGGGTTTTGCCGTCGGGCCGGCGGCGCAGCGGCGCAGCGGCGCGGCCCATCACCGGCTGGCGGTGCCATCTGCGGGGAGGGTGGCCCATCATCTTGCGCAAGCCGGGGCGGGCGAACAGCTCAAACGACACCATGCAGGACACCGGGTTGCCGGGCAGCCCGAACACCGGGGTGCGCTCCACCACCCCGAAGGCCAGGGGCTTGGCCGGCTTGATGGCCACCTGCATCCAGCACATGTCGCCGATCTCGTCCAGCACCTTCTTCACGTAGTCGTAGTCGCCCATGCTCACGCCGCCCGTGCTCAGCAGGGCATCGCACTTGTCCACCCCGTTCCTTATGGACGCGGCGATCTCGGCCTCCACGTCGGCGGTGCGGCCCAAATCCACCGGCTCGCAGCCGGTCTCGGCCAGAAGTGCCAGCAGCGTGTGGCGGTTGGAGTCGCGGATCTGGCCTGCTTCCAGCGGTTGCGGACCCTCCACCAGCTCGTCGCCGGTGCTCATCACCCCCACCCGGGCCCGAGGGCGCGCCCTCACCTCGTGCATGCCCAGGCTGGCCAGCACCCCCAGATGCCCCGGGG
>JAPYOG010000215.1 GCA_028278785.1 Candidatus Poriferisocius anaerobius
GTGTGGGCTCGGGGGTGGATTCCGGCTCGGGCTCTTCAGACACGATGGTCACCCAGTCGAGCCCCCATGCGGACACGAGGCCGGCCAGGGAGAGGGCTGCCAAGGCCAACCCTCCTGCCGCCAGGCAGAAGATGATCGCCCGCACGCCCATCTGGCTACCGGCCCTGCCGATCAGCCCTGTGGTGATTTGGCGCCCCGGTCGAAGACGTTCTCGGTATCGAGGTCGTACAGGCCGTTGATGAACTCGAGCGGGGGCTTTTCAAAATGCTCTTCTTCGGCCAGGGAGGGCATGATGTTCTCCCGGTGGCGCAGGTTCCACATGCTCTCGCACTGCCCGGAATAGTCGTCGGGTTGCTCCAACATCCACATAATGCCGTCGGCCGGAACCGAAGTGGGCTCCCAGTTAGTGAGATCCACGTCGCCCATGTTGGCCAGCGTGCCCTCAGAGGCCACCGGGATGTCGATCCGGAAGCAGTTGACGGCAATGCGGTGGGGGTAAAGCTGTCGGGCCAGGTCGGTGGTCATCCGCTCCAAGGCCAGCTTCGACATGCCGTAGGCCATGAGGCCGGGAACCGGGCGCACGGCGGCCTGCGACGAGAGGCTGAGGATGCGCCCCCGCCCGACGGCCCGCATGTGGGGCACGGCAGCCCGGGTGGTCAGCACCGGCGCCGTCAAGTTGATGTCCATGATGAGGTTGTAGCGCTTCATGGGAATGTCCAAGTCGCCGATGAAAGTCACCGCTGCGTTGTTGACGACCACGTCGAGTCGGCCCCATGCCTGCACCGGAGCAGCCACCATGGCTTCGATGTCTTCGGGCCGGGACAGATCGGTGGGCACGGCCAAGGCCTCGCCGCCTGCGCTCTTCACCGCCTCCACGGTCTCCTCAAGAGTGCCGGGCACCGATTTGGGCGAGGCTTTGGTGGATCGGGCGGCGCATGCCACCTTGGCCCCTTTGGCCGCCGCGGCCACGGCGATGGCTGCTCCCACACCTCGACTGGCGCCGGTAACCAGCACCACCTTTCCCTCAAGATCGTAAGGATCAGACATCGGCACTCCTTTTCCTGCGTCGCTACCCTAGCCAGCCGCCCACCCGGATGGACGATGCGGGAGTCGGATTTGGCGGGCCGGCGGCGGTCGCGCTGGCAGCGCTTCGTCGGTTTGCCGCCGGGGTCGCGGGGTATAGGGTGAGGTCGGCAATCGGACGAACAGGGAGAAATGAACCATGTGGCATGAAGAACGGCTCATGATCGACGGGCAGTTGCGGCCTGCCGGCGGGGACGGGGTGTTCGAGACGGTGAACCCCGCCACAGAAGAGGTGCTCGGGGTGGCCGCCAACGCCACCGATGCCGATGCGGATGCTGCGGTGGCCGCGGCCCGCCGGGCTTTCGACAACACCGATTGGTCACGGGACCACGAGTTTAGAGCCCATTGCCTGCGCCAGTTCCATGCCGCGCTGGAGCGCCATCTGGAGGAGATGCGGGAGCTGACCGTGGCCGAGGTGGGCGCCCCCGTGATGCTCACCTACGGCGCTTTCGGGGCGCAGCTCGAAGCCCCGGTGGGAATGGTCAAGTGGGTGGCCGACATGATGGACGGGTATGAGTGGTCTGAGGAGCTCGGCGTTGTGGAGCTCAACGGGGTCGTCCACCGCAGGTGGATCGAGCGGGAGGCGCTCGGCGTTGTGGCCGCCATCACCGCCTACAACTTCCCGGTGCAGCTCAACTTGGCCAAGCTGGCCCCGTCGCTGGCCGCCGGCAACACCGTGGTGCTGAAAGGGGCGCCCGATACGCCGTGGTCGGCGCTGGCCCTGGGCCGGTTGATTGCCACCGAGACCGACATCCCCCCCGGTGTGGTCAACATCTTGACCTCAGCGGAGAACTCGGTTGGCGAGGTGCTCACCACCCATCCCGATGTGGACATGGTCACCTTCACCGGCTCCACGGCCACAGGGCGCAAGATCATGGCCGCGGCCAGCGCCACGGTGAAGAAGACCTTCTTGGAGCTAGGCGGCAAGAGCGCCTTCGTGGTGCTCGACGACGCCGACGTGGAGGCGGCAGCGGCCATGAACTCCTTCATAGTCTGCACACACGCGGGACAGGGCTGCTCCATTCCCACCCGGCTGCTGGTGCCCGCTGCGATGGCCGACACCGCGGCCGACGTGGCGGCGAGCACATTGGCCAACCTGTCCTACGGTGACCCCGCCGACCGCGCAACGATGATGGGCCCCCTGATCAATGCCCGCCAGCGGGACAAGGTCCACAAGATGGTGACCGATGCCATCGAGCAGGGTGCGAATCTGGTCACCGGCGGGAAACGCCCCGATGATCAGCCGGTGGGCTACTACTACGAGCCCACCGTGCTGGCCGGGGTGGACGAGAATGATCCGATAGCCCAGCAAGAGGTGTTCGGGCCGGTTTTGTCCATCATCGGCTATGAGGGAGGCGACGACGAGGCGGTGCGGATCGCCAACAACTCCATATACGGCCTGTCGGGCTCGGTCAACAGCGCCGACCCGGAGCGGGCGCGGGCGGTGGCCCGCAGGATCCGCTCGGGCACGATGAGCGTGAACGGGGGCCTGTACTACGCTCCCGACGCCCCCTTCGGCGGCTACAAGCAGTCGGGCAACGGACGGGAGATGGGTGTGGCCGGTTTCGAGGAGCTGTTGGAGATCAAAACCCTGGCCGAGCCGGTGGCGTAGCCGCCTATCTGCTCGGTCTCTTAGCCGCTTACGTCTACCACCAGCCGGCCGCGGATATCGCCGGCCAGGATTTGGGCCGCGGCGGCCGGAACATCGGCCAGGCCGATGGTGGAGGTCATGGCATCGAGCTTGGCGGGGTCCAGGTCGCGGGCCAGGCGGCGCCAGGCTTGGGCCCGGCGCTCGGCGGGCTCGTATACGCAGTTCACACCGGCCAAGGTCACGGCCCGCAGGATGAACGGGGCAACCGAGGTGGGGAGGTCCATGCCCTGGGCCAAGCCGCAGGCGGTCACGCATCCGTGGGGTTGGGTCTGAGAGATGATGTTGGCCAGGGTGTGGCTGCCCACCGTATCGACGCCGCCGGCGAATCGGGTCTTGCCCAGGGGCCGGGCCGGGCCGGAGAGCTCGTCGCGGTGGATGAGCTCATGGGCGCCCAGCTCGCGCAGGTAATCGCCCTCGGTGTTGATGCGGCCGCTGGAGGCCGTCACTTCGTAGCCCAACTCGGCCAGCACCGCCACCGCCACGCTGCCCACCCCGCCTGCGGCCCCGGTCACGACCACTGGTCCGGCATCAGGGGTGATGCCGTGCTCTTCGAGGGCCAGCACGCACAGCATGGCGGTGTAGCCCGCCGTGCCCACCGCCATGGCCTGATGGGCGGTATAGGGGTCGGGCAGAGGGGTGAGCCAGCCGCCGTCCATGGCCGCCTTGGTGGCCATGCCCCCCCAGTGCGACTCCCCCACATCCCAGCCGTTCACGATCACCCTGTCGCCCGGCGACCAGGCCGGGTCGTCGCTGCGGGCCACGGTGCCGGCCAAGTCGATGCCGGGCACCATGGGCCAGGAGCGCACGATGGGCGCGCCGTTCACGATGGCCAGGCCGTCCTTGTAGTTGAGGGTGGAGCATTCAACGTCCACGATCACCGGTCGGTCGGGCAACTCGGCGTCGTCCATCTCGGCAATCGCGTGGGAGCGATTGCCGTCGTCGTCTTGACTAAGCAGAAGGGCTTTGAACATCGGATCAGCTTCTCACATCGGCGGGCGTGCGCTCTATCCGGCGAGGCGGCTGTCTCCCAGTGCGTTAATCGTTAGCATTTGCTGGTGGCCACCATCGTCTATATAGACGGCTTCAACTTCTACTACGGTGCCGTCAAGGACACCCAGTACAAATGGATCGACTTCGAAGCGCTGTGCCAGCGCCTGCTCCCCAAGGACCAAATCACCAAGATCCGCTATTTCACGGCGCGAGTCAGTTCACGCCCGGATGATCCTCAGCAAGCCAACCGCCAGGACACTTTCCTCCGCGCCCTCGCTGTCTCCCCGCTCGTCGAGATCCACGAAGGCCATTTTGTCACCCGCCGCACTCGTATGGCGCTGGCAGATCCGCCCGAGCGTGGGCCTCAGACCGTTGAAGTTTGGAAGACCGAGGAAAAGGGCTCCGACGTCAACATCGCCACTTATCTGCTCCTTGACGCGTTCCGGCATAGTTGCGATACAGCGGTGGTGATCAGCAACGACTCTGATCTGGCCGAGCCCATTCGAATCGCTCGGTTTGAGGCCGGAATCAAGGTGGGCGTCATCAACCCCCACTTGCCGCAGTTTCGGTCCCGCCGACTCCAGGGGACGTTCTTCAAACAGCTCCGACACAACGTGCTTGCCCATGTGCAGCTGCCACCTACCATCCGAACGGCTCAAGGTGTGATCCAGAAACCGAGCGCGTGGTAGGAAAGCGCAAGGGCTCGCCTAGGCGAGCCCTGCACCTAGCCACCGAAGCGGCTAGGGGAATAACAACATTCTATCTACAAGGGTGACAGTGCTTACAAGCTTCCCGAGGCAAGCTGAGGCCATTCTGATCTGTGGGTTGTGGTGCGGGTTGAGGGCCGGGGTCAGGACCGGATCCGGCGTGTAACCTCAGGTGTGTGTTCAGCATCGAGATCGAGGGGGCGGTTGCCCGGCTAACTTTGGGCAATCCGCAGCGGCGCAACGCTTTGAGCCTGGAGCTGATGCAGCGCCTCACCGAGGCGCTGGGTGAGTTGGGGGAGAAGACCGACATCGGGGTGATAGTGGTGGCCGCCGAGGGGCCGGCATTCTCGGCCGGCCATGACCTGTCTGAGATGGTGGACCGGGGCGCCCAGTTCTACGACGACCTGTTCGCGGCCTGTACCGAGCTGATGCACGCCATCCACGCCGTGCCCCAGCCTGTGATCGCCGAGGTGGCCGGGGTGGCCACCGCGGCCGGTTGCCAGCTGGTGGCGGCCTGCGACTTGGCAGTGGCCTCCACCGAGGCCACCTTCGCCACCCCCGGGGTTCGCATCGGCCTGTTCTGCTCCACCCCGATGGTGCCCATCTCAAGGGCGGTAGGCCGCAAGCGGGCCATGGAGATGCTGCTCACCGGCGAACCCATCGACGCGGCCACCGCGGCCGAATGGGGCCTGGTGAACCGGGTGGCGCCCCCCGAACAGTTGCGGGTGGAGGTCGACAAGCTGGCCGCCCAGATCACCCGGTACAGCGACCACACCATCGCCATCGGCAAGCGGGCCTTCTACCGTCAACTCGACCTCAGCGAGCCCGATGCCTACGAGCTGACTCGGGAGGTGATGGCGGCCAATGCGGGCACTGCGGATGCCCAGGAGGGCATCGGTGCCTTCTTGGCCAAGCGCCCCCCATCCTGGTCGGGCCGCCAGGGTAACTAGCTTTACCCCTCCAGCAGCTCCGCGGATCGAATTGTCGCTGGTGGTGGGTAGTTTCGCCGTAGTGTTTGCTGGTATCGAAACGATCTGGGACGACTTGGAGGGCATCCGGCGCGCTGCTGTTGCCGAGGTCCAGCCGGAGTACCGAAAGGATCTCGGCCAGGTGCTCACTCCCGTTCCTGTTGCCCGGCTGTTGGCAGAGACGTTCACAGGATGGGACGGGGATGTGGAGTTGGTCGATGCCGGTGCGGGTGCGGGCACGCTCGGTGCTGCCGCGGCACTCAGCGCTCTCTCCAGTGCCAGGAGTCCGGCGTCGATGCGCGTCTTGGCCTGGGAAGTGGATCCAGAGCTGGCCATTAAGTCAAAGCAGACGCTCTCCCTGGTGTCTGAGCGCTATGACGAAGCAGGCATTCCATTTCAGTTCGAAGTCCTGAACGAGGACTTTCTCCACAGAGCTGCGCAGCAGACCGCTGGGCTGTCATCTCATAGGACAACAGCCACACATGCGATTCTCAACCCCCCCTACGGCAAGCTCTCCTCGTCTTCCAATGAGCGTGCGTTGGCCGAACGGCTAGGAGCGCCGGTGCCGAACCTCTATGCCGCATTCATGCTTGGTGCTTCTGCTTTGCTCAAAGCTGGTGGTGAGATGGTTGCAATTACCCCGCGGAGTTTCTGCAACGGCCCCTACTTCAAGCGGTTCCGAAGGGCGTTGCTCAGTCAGAACGGATTGTCCTCGATCCGGGTTTTCGAGAGCAGGATGTGTGCGTTTGCCGATCAGGACGTGCTCCAGGAGAATGCCATCACTCACCTGGTTAGGGGTCGCCAGGCACAGCCGGAGATGGTTCGAGTGCAGGTGGGCGACCCTGGTGGGCCAGTTACCGAAAGAGCTGTCCCACCGGAGGAGGTTGTATTTCCGGGAGATCGCGATGTCGTCATCCATGTCGCTGAATCTGAGGATGCAGCCAATGCGGCAGCCCTCATGCACGAACTTCCCGCGACGCTTGAAACAATTGGGGTCGATGCATCGACGGGTCCGGTGGTGGATTTTCGAGCGCGCCGGTGGCTGCGAGCCGATCACCGGCCCGGATCGGTCCCATTGCTGTACCCATCGTCGGTGGGCACGGGCAGTGTGTGTTGGCCGGGCTCAGGCAACAAGCCACTTGCCATCGAGGATGTGGGGGCGACAGCGTCTCTCTTGACACCGCGTGGAAACTATGTGCTCGTCAAGCGTTTCAGCAGCAAGGAGGAACGCCGTCGGATTGTTGCCGGCCCCTTGTTGGCTGATGCGCTTCCCGAATGCCCAAGATTCGGGATCGAGAACCACCTCAATTATCTGCATAGCAAGGGACGACCTCTTGGCCGCCAGCTAGCCAGGGGGCTGGCTGCCTTCCTCAACCACGAACTGGTTGATGTCTATTTCCGGTCGTTCAGCGGGCATACCCAGGTGAATGCCACTGATCTTCGCCGCCTCCGCATTCCCGACAGGGTCGCTCTTGAAGAATTTGGCTCTGCGTCATGTCCTCACGAAGTCTGTGATGAATGGATTCACAGCTTTGCCGCGGCTGTTGGCGTCAGCGGTATAGCGATTGAGTAGTAAGCGGCGGTCTTGGTTTCCCGTGGGCGAGTCCGGCTGGTCTGGTAGCTGTCGCTGAAGCTGAACGGATCAATCCACCAGAGCCCGACCGCCTCGAATCGAGTCGTGGGCGGCTCGGCTCGGTCGATGACCTGAGCGTGAAAGAGATATACGACTACTTCATCCCTCTCAGCTACCTCTCTGATGTCATCGCAGTCGCCGTGATCAAGTTGAAACGTAGCCATCTTGGCACCCACCGGCGCCCATCCTCCGAGATGGCTGCGACCTGTCTTGAGCTCGATCCCTGCGATCGGAACGCCCCCTTCATGGATCATGAAATCGATGCTTGGCGTCCTCTGCTCCAAAATCTGCGCGTTATGTGCCCTCAAAGCAGGCCGGTCTAGTTGTTCTAACTCGAGGAGCGATTGTCGGAAAGCGTGTGCAAACCGTGTTTCCACGTACTTCTCTGCGGCAATGCTTCGCCCTATAGACCGGGCGACGCGCTCACAGTTTCCGCATAGCAGCCATTGGGCGAGGTGGAGATCGCTGACAACCTGAGTGCAGTTCTGGCAACTGCCCGACAAGACCGCTGTATCAAACACCGGCAGCTCTCCTCGAAAGGCCCCAACCGTCCATTCAGCCACGCACGAATCACATAGGTGAAACGAACAGAGCCGCACATCCCATGCTGCTCGCCCCTCCCGCACGCACTCATACGGCGATAGCGGATCCTCCGCAAGCGCCAGCCCAACTCCCCCGAGGGCCTCCTCGATCTTGTCGAAACTCTTGGATCCAACGCCAGGAATCGAACCCAACTCCCTCTGATTCCAAGTTGCAAGCTCATCAACAGTCTCGATTCCCTTGTTTTCAAGCCGTTTAGCCAGAGCTTTGCCGAGTCCTAGGTCTTGTATAGATGCCAAGGTCTCATCGTTGCACAACTAGGGTCCTGAGTGGCTGGTTGTTCGCGTTTTGTGGTTGGTGGGCCGCGTATATGCGATGAGTCAACCACGCAGACCGACTCGGGGCGCTCCCCTTGAGCACCCTACGGCAACCGCCTCTACGGGGTCTCCTGTTCTCGCGGTGTTGTTGGGCTCAGTCGGTGTAGTTGACGTTTCCCTGTGCTTG
>JAPYOG010000216.1 GCA_028278785.1 Candidatus Poriferisocius anaerobius
GCTCACCAGGGTATGGGGCATCGGCATCTGGACCGCGCAGATGTTCCTGATCTTCTCGCTGCGCCGACTGGATGTGTGGCCGGTGGGCGATTTCGGGGTGCGCAAGGGGTACGGCCTCGCCCACGGATGGGCCCAGGCCCCCACCGCCGCGCAGCTCAACCCCCTCGGCGAGCAGTTCCGCCCCTTCCGCAGCGTGGCCGCCTGGTACTGCTGGCGGGCCACCGAGATATGACTATTGCAGCAGGAAGCGCTAGGAAGTTGGGGGTGGGGGCAGAAGCTCTGGCACTGGAGGCATGTCGGCTTGAAGCTCGGCCAGCTCTGCTTCGAGCCGCTCTATGAACTCGTCACCCCGATCTTGGCTGAGGGCGACGCCGAACAGGATGCGGCGGGTAACGATATCCGCGTTTGCCGATGTGCCCACGAAGACGCCGGAGACCCGCTGGCGGTTCTCCACGGGCATCATGAGCACATAGGACTTGCCGATCTGCTCCGGCGAGACCGACACCAGCTTGTCCCAGCGGAACTCCCGGGTGTGCAGATTCCCCCGGTACACGCCGCGCTGGTTGGTGACCACGAACACGCCATCGCCGTCCTCGCCGTCGATCACCCGGGTCTCCTCGGGTGCCTGCTCGATAGCGCCGCGATGCACGCTCGGCCTGTAGTACACGCCCTTGGCCACGCGAACCGACAACCCGTGCGACTGGCCTCCGTAGCGCATCTTGGGCGCCCTCCGGGTCTCGGTGAGCATCAGCCCGCGGCAAATCAGCAGCACCTCCTCGCCGCGCTTGGTGATGATCGGGCACTCCGGGTCCATCTCGTCGACCAGATCGCCGTGGGAGCGGTACCCCTTGATCTCATCGGCCAGCTCTTCGCACTCCTGTTCCCACTCGCGCCGACGCTCCAGCGCCTCGCGGCGGGCCCGCTCCAATGACCGGCGAGCCGCCTCGGCGGGATCGCCGGAGAACAGCTTCTGCAACTTCTTCAACACCATGGTCTCACCTCATTGGGGGCTCGTTGTCGCGTAAGTATTGCAGGGGGCAGCGACACTTATTCACGCCCCTACACCGGAAGTGCCTCAACACAACCCGAGGGACTTGGCTGCGAAGGCGCAGAACAGGCCGTGGACCTTTTGGATCTGGGCACCCCAGATACCTAAACAGGAATGTTCAACCATATGGATTCTGACTTTCCGACTGTTGAACAGGTATTTTGAACTATTGCAGCAATCTAGGGAGACTTGGAAAAGTGGAGCTGGGGGGAATCGAAGAATACACAAACCCGCAGGTCCAAGGGTCAAAATGGCTGGGACCGTCGGCCTGCCCCACATTCTGCCCCACATGGTTGAGTCAGCTGAACCTCCCGGCGGTGCTCAGAGGGGAGAGCTTGATGCGGGCTTTCACTAGCGGGACAAGAGTCGGTAAGCGGCTCGGCCGCGGTTCGCTCTGTCCGGATCGAGAGTTCGCCACGCGGGCTGATCCGGGTTGTTCATCTCGGTTCTGTTGCGGAGTCGGGTTCTGTCCTTTGGGGTTAGCTCGTTGGCCAACATGAGGGGTTCCTCGACCATGCTCAACAGGAGGGCCAAGTCCGACCGCTGTGCATCGGGCATCTCGTCGACATCGACGGCTGCTGCCTTGCAGATGATCGCTCCCAGCAAGGAGGGCCTTGGCACGACACCGGTCGATTCGGAGATCTGGACTGGCACAAACTCGGTTCGCTTCAGCGCTTGTGTGCCGCCGGGCACTTGCAGAGTGCGGCCTGGTGGGGTCGTAGTGAGGTCAACGCGCGGACCGAGTCCTTCCGGTGCCAAGACGTTGATGCTGACGCCGTCGCGGTTGTAGCGGTGGGCCAGACCCTCGGGTGAAGCGCCGGTGAGTTCGAAACCACGCGATTCGAGCTCGTTCACAAACCTGCGCACGCTATCTGCGGCGACGCGAGCATTGACGAGGGCATCGAGATCTGTGGACACACGGGGTGGCTGGATTCCGTGTTCTATGGCGTGGAGCAAGACCATTTGGCCGCCGATCAGCGTCCACTCTCCTCGTCTCACGCGGCTCAGTTCGATAAGGGTAAGCCATAGAAGCTCGTCAAGTCCGGGAAAGACCGGAAGCTGGACCGGTTCCCGCTGGAGTGTCGGCCAGTCGCTCACAGGCGGTCCAGGAGATCTTGGCCGGCTCGGCGTGATCTCTCGTTGGCCGAATCGAGAAGATCGATTGCCACGACCGAGGGGGGCGCATGGCGTTGTCGTGGTGCAAAGGGCCAGCAGTCGTCGCTAACAACTCTTAGCAAGACGTTTGGCCTGTTGGATTCGCCGTCGAGCGCGAATTGATCGATCAGGCCATCCAACTCCAAGTTGGGGACATAGCCTTCGATCTGGTCGGCAACCGCCAAATCAATGTGGTTGGGGCCGAGAGCGCTGACACCGGAGGCCACAAACCTTGGGAGCCCCAGTATTGCCTCGAGAACGGAGGGGTGGGCGTAGAACCAGTGGCGTTCTGCTCGGTTTGCCATCTGTTGAAGGATCGACCCGATGCCCAACTCAAGGCGCTTCTGGGCGCGGTGCTTGTCAATAGGTGAACTTGGCACCCTGTTGCCGTCGGCCAGCGCGAGCACATCCCACGCAGACGATGGCTTCCATGGTCGCCCGGCACCCGGTCTGTTCTTGGCATACTCCCGAACCGCTTGTTCTTCGAGCACCCATGAACGACCGGCTCGCACGCCCGGGAGGCGGCCGTCTGCCAGCATCTGGCGAACCCGCCGATCGCTTACCCCGAGCTCATCAGCGGCTTCGGCCACTGCCATCACTTTCATAACAAAAACATACCGGAAGCAGAATATATTTGCAATAGGGCCTGGGCATCAGTCCAGGTGATGTCGGGTCGACGCTATCGTCGGCAGCGGCCACCGCCAGCGTGGCGCTGCCGGACGTCGGGATGGGACGGTCTGCGAACAGCCATAACAGGCGCCGATCACTCACCGGGCTTCGAGGACTCCCGCATGGGACCCCTGCGCATGGGTTTCACGCGCAGGCTGCGGCACGCCGAGGTGGAGAGGCTCCAGTCCACGGTGGTCGAGCAGGCTGTGGGGCTGGCGGTGCTGCGGGGAATCGAAGAATACACAAACCTGCGGGTCCAAGGGACAAAGTGGGTGGGACTGTTGGTCTGCCCCACATGGTTGTGTTGGTGAAGCCGGCTTGCCTCACCGCTGCCCTGGATGCTTCCGTTGAGTAGGATTTTGGATTCGTGGACGACTTCCTCTTGGATCGGGATCCCACTTCGTGGTCGGCACCGGCGGGGTTTCCGTCATCGTTGACGCCGGCGGGGGTGTTCGTCCAGAGTGCCCCGAGCGGTTTGGAAGTGGCGTTGGTTCGGGCGGCGGGCCAACCTCGCACGGCTGATCTTCGCGAAGGGTGGTCGAGGCGTCGGGGCGGGCGGGCCAGTCCGGTGCTGTTGGTGGCGTTTTATCCCACTGCCGAGGGCCAGCGAGTATCGTTGTGCGGGCCGGTGGGGGAGCCGCCGGTTGTCCACCACAACATCGAGGTGTCACAGGCCGAGCGTCTGGCTGAAGTCGCGCTGAGTGAGCCCAGCCACCATGCCGCTGCCCGTTTCCTTTTGGCGGCCATGCCTGAGTTGGCGTCTCCTTTCCCGGGGTTGCGCAACGTCGGGCTGTTGGCCACCCAGGAGCTCAAGGACGGTGTGCCCGAGCGAAGAGATTGGCCCGAGGCCACCCAGAGGGCTCTGCCGCTGTTGGGCCGTCGGGGCCGCCGCTTGGTGGAGGGGCTGGGTTTTCACATTCAGACGCTGGCCACCAACGCATCCATGCTCACCATCAACGGTCGCAACCACGCCGTGGCCGTGTTCTGCGACGAGGACGAGCCCTTCGAGGCGCCGTCGAGCCGGTTCGACAACACCTCGCCGGTGTCGCGGGCGCTGGCTCTGGCCGACCAGCATCGGGTGGACTGGGTGATCCTCACCCGGTCGTCGGAGATCCGCCTCTACGCAGCCCGACCCGACACCGGTGTGGGCCGAAAGGGCCGGACCGAGACCTTTGTGGAGTTGAACCTGTCGTTGGTTCCCACCGAGCTGGCCGGCTACCTCCATTTGCTGTTCTCGGCTGAGGCTCTGGCCGACCACGGTACCCTCGATCAGATCCTCGACCGGTCGGCGGACTTCGTTTCCGAGTTGGCTGTGCGCCTGCGCGAGCGGGTGTACCACCAGACGGTGCCGGCTTTGGCCCGTGCGGTGGCCGCCCGCCTGTCCCGTGATCGCCACGGCGACGACTTGGGCGAGGGCGACCTGGCCGATGCCTATGAGCAGGTCATGGTGATCTTGTTCCGGCTGCTGTTTGTGGCCTATGCCGAGGACAAAGACCTGCTGCCCTATCGCACCAACGGCCGCTACGCCGACCACTCCCTGTCGCATCTCGCTCGACAGCTTGCCGACAAACGGCGTCGGGGCCAGACCGACTACGACGAGCGGGCCACCGACCTATGGGACGATGTGTACCAGCTCTGGGATGCGGTGAACCACGGCAACCGCGACTGGGGCGTGCCCGCCTACAACGGCGGGCTGTTCTCTGCCGATCCTGCGGTGAGCCCGTCGGGGGCGGCCATCGCCGACATCAGGCTCACCAACGCCGAGTTCGGCCCCGCACTGGCCGCAGTACTGGTGGACGAGAGCCCTGAGGGGCTGGGGCCGGTGGACTTCCGGTCGCTGTCGGTTCGGGAGTTCGGCACCATCTACGAGGGCCTGTTGGAGTCGAAGCTGTCGGTGGCCCAAGACGACCTCACGGTCAAGGCGGTCAAGGGCAAAGAGCAATTCCTGCCCGCAGGCGAAGACGATGAGGTGGAGGTGGAGGCCGGGGCGGTGTACTTCCACAACCGCTCCGGGGTGCGCAAGGCCACCGGCTCCTATTTCACCAAGCCCTTCGCCGTCGAACACCTGCTGGACAACGCCCTGGAGCCGGCCCTCGACGACCACATCGCCCGGCTTGATGGGCTTCGGGAAAGAGGCGACGACGCTGCGGTGGCCGAGGCGTTCTTCGATTTCCGCTGCGCCGACATCGCCATGGGCTCGGCCCACTTCCTGGTGGCCGCCGTGGACCGCATCGAGCCCCGGCTTTCCGCCTGGCTAACCCTCCACCCCGTTCCCGCAGTCACCAAAGAGCTGAACCGCCTGCGGGCCGCGGCCATTGAGGCCCTCGGCGATCTGGCCGACGGCATCGAGATCGAGTTCGGCGCTCTGCTGCGCCGCCAA
Organism: Candidatus Poriferisocius anaerobius; assembly: GCA_028278785.1. GTDB lineage: Bacteria > Actinomycetota > Acidimicrobiia > Acidimicrobiales > Bin134 > Poriferisocius > Poriferisocius anaerobius. The sequence continues at coordinate 5,253 of JAPYOG010000216.1, forward strand.
GTGGCCCGCCACTGCGTCTACGGCGTGGACAAGAACCGCGTCGCCGTCGAACTGGCCCGCCTCGCCATCTGGGTCCACACCTTCGTCCCCGGCCTCCCCCTCTCGTTCCTCGACCACAACCTGGTGCAAGGCGACAGCCTGACAGGGGTGGCGTCGGTCGATGAAGCCGCCGCCGCGGTCACACCGAAGGGCGGCAAAGCCGAGGCGTCGCTGTTCGTCCACCAGCTGGAGAGCCTGCTAGAGGGCTGTCAAGAGCCGTTGGCCCGGCTCGGGCGCCTCAACGATGCCGACAAGGCCGAGATCGAAGCGGCTCGCGCCGCCCATGCCCAAACCCTCGAAGTGGTCGCACCGGCTGTGGCGGTGTTCGACGTGGCCACCGCAGTGCGAGCCGGGGCCATTGAAATCCACCGCGACTTCGACTTCAGCCCTGAGAAGATCGCCGCCTTGGCTGACGAGCCCGCTGCGAGAGACGCGGTGAGGCGGCTGACCCCAGTCCACTACCCGACGGTGTGGCCCGAGGTGTTCGCGCGGAGGGAGCGGAGCGGCTTCGACTGCCTGTTGGGCAACCCGCCCTGGGAGAAGGTGGTGGTGGACCGCGAGGTCTGGTGGGGTATGCACCTGCCCGGAGTCCGGTCGCAGCCGGTAGCCAAGCGGAGAGCCCGGATCGACGCGTTGGAGGCCAAGCGGCCGGATTTGGCCGCAGAGTTCGAAGGCGAAAGAGAAAGAGCCGAGGCCCTCAAATTGGTGTTGCGGGCCACGTTTCCAAGACTCGGACTCGGCCAAACCGATCTCTACAAAGCGTTCTCCTGGGCCAACCTCACCCTCTGCCGGGACGGGGGGAAGGTCGGAATGGTGCTCCCTCGCTCAGCAGTGTCAGACGCGGGCATGGCCAACTGGCGCACTGAGATTGTTGG
>JAPYOG010000217.1 GCA_028278785.1 Candidatus Poriferisocius anaerobius
CCGAGCGGGAGAAGCTGCTGGCACAAGCAGCCGAGTGCCTGGGGGTTCCCGCCGACGACCTGCTGGCCGGGGCCGACAAGCGCATGGCCGAGATCAAGAGCCTGCGGGCCGAGCTGTCCCGGCTTCGCAAGGCGGCCTCCGCCGACCAGTCCGGGCTGCTGGCCCAAGACGCGGTTGACGGCGTTGTCATTGCATTGGTCGACGGTGTGGACCGAGGACAGCTGCGCGATCTGGCCATAGCCACCAGAGACCGCCCCGGTGTGGCCGCAGCGGTGCTGGGGGCCGCTCCCGAAGGCGGCGGAGCGGCCCTGGTGGCAGCGGTAGCCGCAGACTGCGAGCTGCACGCCGGCGAGCTGATTGCCGAGGCGGCGGCCACCATCGGCGGCGGCGGAGGCCGAGATGCCAAGCTGGCCATCGCCGGTGGCCGGGACCCGTCCCGCCTCGACGAGGCATTGAACCAGGTTCGGGCCGCTGCTGGCATCGGGAGCAGATGAGAGCACTGGGCATCGATCTCGGCGAGCGCCGCATCGGCATCGCCGTCTCTGACGCTGAGGGGCGGGTAGCCACTCCGCTTACCGTGGTCGAGCGCTCCGGCAGCGTCGGGCGCGACCACCAGCGGATTGCCGAGTTGGTGGGGGAGTACGAGGCCGAGGCGGTGGTGGTGGGCATGCCCCTGTCGTTGGACGGAAGCGCCGGTCCGGCGGCCCGCAGGGCCGAGAGGGAAGCCCAGCGGCTGAAGGCCGCGCTGTCGGTGCCGGTGGCTACCCACGATGAGCGGCTGAGCACAGCGATAGCCGAGCGGTCTCTGGCCGAGTCGGGGCTCAGCGCCAAGGCCCGCCGACGACGAGTGGACATGGTGGCGGCGTCGGTCATTTTGCAAGGCTGGCTGGATGTTGCAGGCTCGAAGGCCCAGTCGTGAGCGACGAGCCCCAAGAGGAGGCCTATCGGCCGCCGGTCGCCGCAACCCACAGCGAAGACCCCCAGGACTGGGACTGGCTGCCCCGCAGGACCTCCACCCTCACCCGATTGGCCATTATCTCGGCCCTCTTGGGGGTTGTGGTGCTGATTGCCTCGCTGTGGATCAAAAGCTGGATCGATGATCGCCTCGATCCCCCCGGCGGCGAAGGCGCCGAACTGGTGGTCAACGTCCCCCAAGGCGCGTCGATCAACGACATCGCCCGCCTCCTCGAGGATGCGGGGGTGGTGGCCAACTCCACCATTTTCCGCTACTACCTGCGCTACAAGGACGCCGGCGATTTCCAGGCCGGCAACTATGCGCTTCGAGAGAACATGCCGGTATGGCGGGCCAAAGACGTGCTCTTGGCCGGCCCCGCGCCCGGTCCCGCGGCCGACGCCTTCCGGGTAGTGCTGCCCGAAGGCCTCACGCTCGCGCAGATCCAAGCCGAGCTGCTGGAGCAGGTTCCCACCTTCGACGACGACGACCTGGCCCGGGCCTTGGCCTTCCCGCCGGTGCGGTCGGACTATCAGCCGGCCGACACCACGCTGGAGGGGATGCTGTTCCCCGACACCTATCTGCTCGACGGGGTCACGGCCACCGATGAGTCTGCCCTGGTCATCCGCCTGCTCAGCCAATTCGACGCCGTGGCTGCCGAGGTCGGCTTGGACTTGGCGCCCGAAGCTGTGGGCGTGACCCCCTACGAAGCGGTCATAGTGGCGTCGATGATCGAGAGGGAAGCCTTCATCGACGAAGACCGGGCCAAGATTGCCAGGGTGATCTACAACCGATTGGAAATCGGCTGGCCGCTTCAAATCGACGCTGCGGTCCGCTACGCGGTGGGCAAAACCAGCGAGCCGCTGACCACCGGCGACCTCAGCGTGGAGAATCCCTACAACGTGTACAACCGAACCGGACTGCCGCCCGGCCCCATCGCCGCCCCCGGGCGGAAGTCGCTCGAGGCCGCCCTGGGCCCGGTTGACGGTTCCTGGCTGTTCTACGCCCGCACCGACGACCCGGCGCCCGGCGCCCACACCTTCAGCGTTTCCGCCGAAGAGCATGAGGCCGCGGTGGCGCTGTGCCGGGAGAGGGATCTGGGATGCTGATCCCTGTCGGCATGCCTGCCGACACCGAAGTCGCCGCCGGGGTGATCGGCTATCCGGTGCGCCACTCATTGTCGCCTGCGATTTGCCAGGCCGCGTTCGACTGCCTCGGGCTCGGCTGGGTGTACGCCGCGTTCGAGGTGGCGCCCGGAGATGCCCGTCGGGCGCTGGACCACATGCGGGCCAAGGGCATGGTCGGGTTCTCGGTGACCATGCCCCACAAGGCCGATGCGGCCGATGCCGCCGACGAGCTCACCGTGGCCGCTGCGGCCCTGGGAGCGGTCAACTGCGTTGCCCGCGACGGCGACCGCCTGATCGGCCACAACACCGACGGCGCCGGTTTCTGCGATGCCCTGAGCGCCGAAGGGGTCCGCCTTGTTGGGCTTCGCTGCGCGGTGCTGGGCGCAGGCGGGGCGGCTCGGGCGGTGGTGGCAGAGCTGGCCCGCCGCGGGGCGGCCCAAGTGGCGGTGATCG
>JAPYOG010000218.1 GCA_028278785.1 Candidatus Poriferisocius anaerobius
CCCCTCTTTTCCCGGCTTCGCCGGCCGGCTGTTCGACAATCACCCCGACAAGGGATTCGCCGCCGACCTGATCCGGGCCTACAACGACTGGCACATCCATGAGTGGGCCGGCGCCTATCCCGGACGGTTCATTCCCATGGCCCTGCCCATGATCTGGAGCGCGGAGGAGAGCGCCGCAGAGGTGCGCCGGGTTGCCGAGCTGGGTTGCCATTCGATGACGTTCACCGAGAACCCGGCGAAGCTGAACCAGCCCAGCTTCCACAGCGACTACTGGGATCCGCTTTGGAAGGCCTTCAGCGACACCGGCTCGGTGTGCTCCATCCACCTGGGCTCATCCGGGGAGATGGTCATCACCGCTCCCGACGCCCCCATGGACGTGATGATCCAACTCCAGCCCATGAACATCAGCCAAGCCGCCGCCGACCTTTTGTGGTCGACCATCCCCCGCCGCTTCCCCGACATCAAGATCGCCCTGTCGGAGGGCGGCACCGGCTGGATTCCCTATTTCATGGACCGGGCCGACCGCACCTACGACATGCATCACCGGTGGACCGGGCAGGACTTCGACAACATGCTGCCCAGCGAGGTGTTCCGGCGCAACTTCTTGACCTGCTTCATCAACGACCCGGTGGGCGTGGTGATGCGCCACGAGATCGGCATCGACAACATCTGCTGGGAGATGGACTACCCCCACAGCGATTCCACTTGGCCCAATGCCCCCGAGAAGCTGGCCGAGTCGCTGACCGGGGTGCCCGACGACGAGGTGGACAAGATGACCCACCTCAATGCCATGGCCTGGTACCAGTACGACCCATTTGCCCATTTCGCCCGGTCCGACTGCACGGTGGGGGCGCTGAGAGCCTTAGCCGTTGACCACGACATCTCGATACGGTCGATGGACAAGGGTCGCTACGAGGGCAAAGACCGCGACTTGGCCGGGCTGGTGTCTCTGGGCAAAGGCGTCAACCGCTGACGCTGCTCACATGCCGCCCCCGATCTTGTAATCATGGCCGGTGACGTATGAGGCCGCATCCGAGGCCAGGTACAGGGCCAGGCCGATGATCTCGTCGCAATCGGCCACCCGCTTCATCATGGTTCCCTGCCCCAAGCGCTCGGGAATCTCGGGGTCGAACCGCATCGACCCCCTCATCATCTCCGACATGAACGGGCCCGGCGCCATGGAGTTGACCCGCACACCGAGCCCAGCCCACTCGCTGGCCATGACCTGGGTGATATTGTGCAGCGCGGCCTTGCTGGAGGTGTAGATTCCCGCCCCCGGGCCGACCCTGTAAACCCCCATGGTGGTCACGTTGATGATCGAACCCCCGCCGTGCTGGCCCATGCGAGGGGCCGCCACACCAGCCAGGCGGACCGGTCCCTTGAGGTTCACCGCGTACACCTTGTCGAAGTAGGCCTCGGTGCAGTCGGCCACAGCTACAAGCGCCGGGTTGATGCCGGCGTTGTTGACCAGCACGTCCATTCGGCCCAACTCGTCGTACACCCGATCGACTAGGGCGTCTATCTGGTCCCACTCCCCCATGTGGCAGGCAAAGCCCCTCACCGCCCGCCCTGCCAGCTCGTCGCCCAGCTCGTCGCTCAGTTCGTCGCTCAGTTCAGCGGCGGCCTCGTCGCAGCCCGGCTGGCGCCGCCCGGTGATCACCACATCGGCGCCTGCCGCGGCATAGCCCTTGGCGATGGACCGGCCGATGCCCTTGGTGCCCCCGGTGACCAGAGCCACTTTCCCTGTCAAGTCGAACAAGCTGCTCATAGCCCGATCTTACGAACCCCTCCCAGCCGACCCCCATTCGGCCCTAACCCTGGCTTCCCAGTGCTCAAACTCCTGCCAGTGCTCAAAGATGGCCGGTAGCCTTTCTGCATGTCCAAGCCGCTGGCGCTGCGCTTTCTGCGGTCGGCCGGCGATGCCGGCCAACTGCCGGAGTCCCGTTGCGAGGTGGCGCTGGTGGGGCGCTCCAATGTGGGCAAGTCGTCGCTTTTGAACGCGGCGGCCAACCGCAAGGGCTTGGCCCGCACGTCCAAGGCGCCGGGGGCCACCCGGCTGCTCAATGTCTTCGAGCTGGAGGGCGAGCCGGGCCGCTGGCTGGTGGACCTGCCCGGATACGGCTTCGCCAAAGCCCCCAAAGCCGATCGCCACCGCTGGCAGCAGATGATGGACGGCTATCTGATCAACCGGCCTGCGCTGGTGCAGGTGCTGCTGTTGATAGACGGCCTGGTCGGCCCAACGCCGTTGGATCTCCAGACCGTGGAGTGGCTGACCCATCACGACGTGGCGCTTCGCCCGGTGGCCACCAAAGCCGACAAGGTGAAGCCCTCCCGCCGCGGCGCTCGCCGCAACGAGCTGGCCCAGGGCCTCGGCGTCGCTCCCGGAGATGTTCTGTGGACCAGCGCAAACAACGGCCAGGGCATACCGGAACTGCGGGCCGAAGTGTTTGCCGCGCTGCGGCTCAGTCCCTGACCGGGAACCCCACCGCGGCTTCCAACTCGGCCAGCGCATCGTCAACGTCGACCACCTTGATGGTGGTCATGCCCATGGCCCGGGCCGGCTTGAGGTTCACCCCGAGATCATCGAGGAACACGCATGCTGGGGGATCCACGTCCAGCGCGTCGCAGGCCAAGGTGTAGAACGCGGGATCGGGCTTGCGCACCCCCACCACCGACGACTCCACCACCACGTCGAACCAGCCCAGCGCCTCGGCCAACTCCGGCGACTGCCCAGATGATTGCAGCGGCGTCCAGTTGTTGGTCAAAAGCCCGGTCTTCAGCCGCTCCGAGCACCGCCTCACCGCCTCCACCGCCGCCGGGTGCAACTCCTCTCTCATCCCCGCGAGCAGCGCCATACCGTCAACCCGAAATCCCAGTTCCGCGGCCTCGCCTTCAAATACTGGGGCAAACTCCTCCAGCCCGATCTCGCCCCGCTCCATCTGCGCCCACGCATTGCTGTCAGGATTAGCTGCATTGATCTGCCTGATCGACCCCGCCGGCAGCCCGGCGGCCCGCTCGTAGGCCGCAAACACCTCCCAAGGCCCTGCCACGATCACCCCGCCCAAGTCGAACAACACCGCCTCGATCACCGCCCAAGACTACCAAGACAAGGGCTAGACATTGGCTACCAAGACAAGGGCAAGACCACTCGCCAAAGGAACTGCTGCTGGGCATGCCGGCTTGCGTTCAGGCCGCGATTCGCTGTTTGCCGGGCTGCTGGGTGATCAGCGCGACGCGCGCGTCGGCGTTGCGCCTCCTTGTCGTACGCTGGGAGTATGGCTGCGTCGGCGCGCCTTGCGAGGAACGCCGCTGCCGTCGCAATCCACGGCGCTATTTCTGCGACACACCACTGGCGATGACGAAGGAGGCGCGCAGCGCTTCCGCCGCGGCTTCGAGAACTCCTAGCCGAGCGGGTGCAACCAGGCACTCGGCAAGGGTTGCCGAATGCAAAAGAGCATCCTCACCGCCGATATCACGATTGATCGCCAGGGCCTCCTGGTGGTGGCGGTCGCCTGGATCACGCAGCGCCACCACCCATGTGGCATCGGCCACGATCACGCCGGCCAGTCTCGGGATCGGTCATAAAGGGCAGATGATCCGGGCAGTGAGCCGACCAGAGACGATCGGGCTTCAGCACGCAAGGACGGCGACCGGCCGAATTGGATCCAGTCCAGCATGATGAGTCTGATGAGCTTCGCCTGTGGGGCGTCAGGCCATTTCCGGGACGCCTCGTCGAGAACCTGGGCAACCTCTTCGGTCTCAGCAACCCAGTGGCTAGAACAGGAGGATAAACAATAAGCAGTGATAAAATGATAAGAGGTTAGAAAACAAAAAGAAGTAATACGCCGACAAGACGAAGGAGATGACTTGGCCGCTGACAACCCATTCCTGCCGACCTTCGGAACATCGCCTCCGGTACTGGCCGGACGAGATGATGTGGTGGCGAGATTCACTCGGGCTTTCGAGCGAGGCCCGGTCCACCCTGACTACACCATGTTGATCTCCGGAGTGCGGGGGGTTGGCAAGACCGTACTGCTGAACGAGGCTGAAGACGCGGCCTTGCGCCTCGGATGGCGGGTGGTCTCAGTGTCGGCATCAGTCCCCGGCCTATGCCGACAGATAACCAACGCCGCCCTAGAGCATCTTCGAGAGGCCGAAGACGGGAGAGCGCCGAGACGCATCTCCTCGGTAAATGTGCTGGGAGTTGGCGTGGCTTGGACAGAGCAGCCAGTCACCGAAGCTGGGATCGCCGTGGATCTGCGCTCGGCGCTCACCTCGCTGGCTGGACATCTGGCCGACGGCGATACCGGTCTCCTGCTTACCGTGGACGAATTGCAAGCCGTCGAGCGGGAGGAGGCCACCGAGCTAGCGGCGTCGGTGCAGCACATAGCACGTCGGGAATTGCTGCCTCTGGCCTTTGTCGGCGCCGCTCTACCCGAAATCGACGAAACGCTGCTGACCGACCGGGGAATGACCTTCTTCCAGCGCTGCGCCCGAGCCCGGCTGCTCCCCCTCGAACGAAGCGATACCCAATCAGCGCTTCGGAAACCGATAACACGCGCGGGCGGACGCATCGGCGACGAAGCCCTCGAGCTCGCCGTCGACGCGTCGGGTGGGCACCCGTTCACCATCCAGCTGCTGGGCTACCACAGCTGGGAGATGGCCGCGCCAGACCGCCACATCACCGTCAAGCACGCCCAAGCCGGCATCTTTGAAGCCGAGCAGGCAGTGCTCGATCAGATCGTCAAGCCGATCTGGAGCGGTCTGTCGGCCATCGACCGATCGTTCCTGCAAGCCATGTCCGTCGACGACGCCGACTCGGAGATCAATGCAATCGCCGACAGAATCAAACGCTCTCCCAACTACGCCCAAACCTACCGGCGACGGCTCATCGACGCCGGCGCCATCGAACCCGCCGGCCGCGGCAAAGTCCGCTTCACCCACCAGTCCCTACGCCCCTGGCTCCGCTCCCAGCAGTGAGTCTCGTGGCTCAGGCCGCCATTCGCATGAGCAGGTTGCCGGTGCAGGTGTCGACGTAGGCGAAGCTCTGCGGAGGCCGGAACCCTCTTGGCTTTGCCCGCAAATCTTGGAGGGGAACCTCAATGTTGAATGATTGCGGCTGTGCCAGCGTTAGTGCTGTACCCACTTCCACGCCCTCGAAACAAGGATCGCTTCGGCGAATCTCGGCTTGAGCGACAGGACAACCATCCGGTCTTGGTCGAGCCCTCCCACATCCTCAGTCATCTGATCTCAATCCTGCCTCATACAGCGCCCGGGCACTCTGCTCATCAACTCGCCGAGTTGTCACAAAGTATCCATCGGTATTCATCTCGGGACACAACTCTCGGACCCTCGCTATCGGAACTGGGTCGCGGAATATCTCCGTCTGGCTGAAAAGCAGCGCCGTCACTGCGAGATCACCGCCCTCGCCGAACGGTTTGGCGCACTCGAGCACCTGCGGCTTGTCCAGCACCCCCCGGTCTTGATGCTTGCGAAACAGACGGTGCGGGTCACCCGTTTCAACCTCGTCCAACACTGCCAACTCTGCGACATCGGTCACCCAGTCTGCGGTGAGGGCCAGCGAAGGCGGGACAACTGGAGGCTCATTGGCAGGGGCGCAGGCATCCATTGGCCCGACCTCGATGAGGACATCAGCGTCGAAGGTCTCATCGCGGGCCGCAGATCCACCGAGAGCCAGGCATCCTTCCAGCGCTGGCTGGAAGCCAGGCACTCGGCAACACCCTCGGCCTCCGAGATGCCTGAGCACTAACCCTGATTGTTCACGAGTTGGGTGGCCGGTGTTGCTCGGGTCTGCGGAAAAGCCCCTCTGATCTGCGAGAATGTGTGTTTGATGCAAACGCATTTTCGAGTTCAGGGGGGCGTCTCCGTGGTGAAGGGGAGCAGTGTTTCCAGGGCGCGTCTGGCGGAGGGCGGGGACCGGGTTGTTCAAGGTGTTGGCC
>JAPYOG010000219.1 GCA_028278785.1 Candidatus Poriferisocius anaerobius
TCCCGGAGGCCAGGTGCCGGAGGGCCGCCTTCAGCAGGGCGGAGGCATCGTCGCCAGGAGGCAGGGCGGCGATGGCGCCGCGGACCTCCTCGGCGCTGTAGCCCAACTCGCCCAATGCCTGGCGGACCACGCTGCGGGCGTCAGCAGGCTGCTCGCCCGCCGGCCGGTCCGATGCAACCGAGGTGGTCACGTCGCCGATGTCGAGGCGGGACTTGAGCTCCACCAGCAGCCGGGCCGCGGTCTTCTTGCCCACTCCGGGCACCAAGCACAGGGCGTCGATGTCGTCGGTGGACAGAATCCCAGCCAAATCCGAGGGTCCGTATACCGACAAGATGGCCATGCCCATCGCCGGCCCCACGCCGTGAGCAGAGATGAGCCCCTCGAATACCCGGCGCTTGTCTGCCGTGTCGAACCCGTACAGGGTCTGGGCGTCTTCTCGGATGTGATGGTGGACGTGCAGCAGCACCTCCCCGCCCAGTTCGCCCAGCGCGGCCGAGGTGTCCGGCGAGACGGCCACCCGATAGCCGACGCCGGCGGTCTCCACAATCACCTCGTCGGAGTCCCGCAGGGCCAGCGCGCCCCGAAGCAGCCCGATCACATCGCCGCCTGGATCCGAGACGCCGCCGGGCGGTGGGCAAGATGGCACAGGGCCGCCGCCACCGCGTCGGCCGCGTCCGCCGGCCTCAGCGGGCGGGGCAACCCCAACAGCGTCTGCACCATCTTGCCCATCTGCTCCTTGTCGGCGCCGCCCCAGCCGGTGACCGCCTTTTTGATCTGCGTGGGCGAGTACTCGAACACCTCGGCGCCTGCCCCCACCGCCGCGGCCATGGCCACGCCGCTGGCCTGGCCCACCCCCATGGCGGTACGCACGTTAACCTGGAACAGCACTTGTTCGATGGCCACAGCGTCCGGGCGATAGGCGTCCAACAGCTCGACCAGCTCGTTTTGGAACTCGTGCAGCCGACGGGGGATGGGCTCGCGCTTGTCGGTGCGGATGATCCCGGCGGCCATCGCCTCCACCACGCGGCCCTTCTGCCGGACGACGCCGTAGCCGCAGCGCGACAACCCGGGATCAATTCCCATCACCAGCATTTCACCAGCATTTGCCCCAAACTACCGGGCCGGTGCGACAGTTTTCGGGATGGGGCCGCTGGTCGGGTAGAAGTCGGGTAGAAACAGCGCATGCGGACCGAGGAGCTTCACTACGACCTGCCCGAAGCCGCCATCGCCCAGCAGCCCGCAGAGCCCAGGGACAGCTCCCGGCTGCTGGTGGACCGAGGCCCGACAGCAGCCCCCGAGCACCGCCTGACTCGGGACTTGCCCGAGTTGCTGAGCCCCGGCGATGTGCTGGTGGTGAACAACAGCCGGGTGATGCCTGCTCGGCTGCGACTCCGAAAGGCCACCGGGGGCCGGGTCGAAGTGCTGCTGTTGGAACCGGGCGAACACGGCTGGTGGAGCGCGCTCGTGCGTCCCGGCCGCCGGGTGCCGGCGGGCACGGAGCTGTGGTTGGACGGGCCAGGGGAGTCCGGCAGGCCCGATGGGTTCGACGAGCAGCCGGCGATGGAGGTGGGGGAGCGGGTCAGCGACGACGGGCGGCGCTGGGTGCGGCCCGCCGGCGACCCCGGCGCCCTCATGGATCAAGCCGGGGAGGTGCCCCTGCCGCCCTATGTCACCGAGGAGCCCTTTGACCTTGAGCGCTATCAGACGGTCTATGCCGACAGGCCGGTGTCGGCCGCCGCGCCCACCGCCGGTCTTCATCTCACCGAGGAGGTGCTGGACCGCTGCCGGGCGGTCGGGGCTGTGGTGTGCGAGCTGGAGCTGGCCGTGGGCGCGGCCACGTTCACCCCGGTGATGGCCGACACACTGGAAGACCACGTCATGCACACTGAGGCGTATCGGATTCCGGAGAGCACGCTGGCTGCCTGCTTTCGGGCTGAGCGGGTGGTGGCGGTTGGGACCACAGTGGTGAGGGCGCTTGAGTCGGCCGCGGCCACCGGAGCAGGCTGTGGGTCGACCGACCTGTTCATCAGGCCTGGACACCGATTCGCCGTGGTGGATGCGATGCTCACCAACTTCCATCTGCCCCGGTCCAGCCTCCTGGCCTTGCTGGCTGCCTTCCTCGGTCCCCGCTGGCGTGGCCTCTATGCCGCCGCCCTGGCCGAGGGCTACCGTTTTCTTTCTCTGGGAGATGCCATGTTCTGCGCCAGAAATCCAGGCCAGTGACCCTCCGATTCGAGGTGCTGGCCCAAGACGGGCAGGCCCGCAAAGGCCGCGTCACCACGCCGAGGGGCTCGTTCACCACCCCCTGCTTCATGCCGGTGGGCACCCGGGCCGCGGTCCGCACCCTCGACACCGCGGATCTCGAAGCCCTCAACCCGCCGGTGGTGCTGTCCAACACGTACCACCTGATGATGCGCCCCGGCGCCGAGGCGGTGCAGCGTCTTGGCGGCGTCCACGGGTTCACCGGCTGGTCGGGCCATGTGCTCACCGACTCGGGCGGCTACCAGGTGTTCTCCCTCGATCCCAAAGTGGACGACGACGGCGCGGTCTTCCGCTCCACCTACGACGGCGCCCAACACCGCTTCACCGCTGAGCGGGTGGTGGACGCGCAGCTCCAACTCGGGGCCGACATCCAGATGGCCTTCGATGTGTGCCCGCCGTCGGATGCCCCCGATGCCGTGCTGCGCCAGGCGGTGGACCGCACCGCAGCCTGGGCGGCCCGCGCCCGCCGCCGCTTCCTCGAAGCGAGCGGACACGGCGCCGGGGCCAACCAGTTCGGCATCGTCCAAGGGGGCATCGACCCCGCTTTGCGAGTCGAGAGCGCGGCTCGGACCATCGAGCTGGATTTCGACGGCTACGCGGTGGGCGGGCTTTCGGTGGGGGAGAGCCGCAGCCAGATGCTCGATGCCCTAGCCGCCACCGTGAAGCACCTGCCGGAGGGCAAACCCCGCTATTTCATGGGCCTGGGCGACCCACTCGGGCTGGTGGAGTGTGTGGGGTTGGGCGTGGACATGTTCGACTGCGTGCTGCCCACCCGGTTGGCCCGCCACGGCACCGCCCTCACCTGGGAGGGTCGCCTCAACATCGGCAACTCGCGGTTCGCCGCCGATGACCGCCCTGTCGACCCC
>JAPYOG010000022.1 GCA_028278785.1 Candidatus Poriferisocius anaerobius
TTATGGGCAGTGACGAATTCGGGGAATGCAGCCAGCCATTGAACAACCGTCCGCAAGGGTGTAAAAGCCTCGGCTCAGGTTCTATGCACAGCACAGGGTCCGGTGGAGGCGTGTTGGGTAAGGGTCAGGCTGCCACGGTGTATGCAGGTTCTCGGGGTGGCTCTCTGGCGGTTCGGCGTTTCGGTGGTTTCAGTTGGTATTGCCCATCGGGTTGTTGAGCAACCTCGTAGTCCTGTTTGTGGACTTTTTTGTGGCATTTGGGGCATAGCAGCACGAGGTTTGCGATGTCGGTGGGGCCGTCGTTGTCCCACCAGATGATGTGGTGGGCGTCGCAGGCGTTGGCTCTCATGCCGCAGCCGATGCAGTGCTTGTCGCGGGCGGCCAGGGCTAGTTTCTGGGCGGCGGTGGCTGCCCGCTGTTTTCTTCCGATGTAGAGGGGCTGTCCGTCGGCGGCGAATATGGCGGGGACGATGCCGGCGTCGCAGGCGATGCGGCGCAGGTCGTCTATGTGGATGGGGGTGCCGTCGATGAGCCCGGCGTTCACAAGCTGGCCGCTGAGCGTGTCATAGTCGACCGAGACGATCAGCGTGGTGGCCTGCGGCGCGATCCCTTCGCATTCTGAGCTGTGGTTCTGAGGGTCTTCGCTGTCGGGTGTTGCGGTGCTGTGGTTGTCATCGTCATGGCTGTCGGCGGTTCCAGGGCTCTTTGTTGGCCGGGTGATAAGTGCGACCAGGGCATCGGCATTGCGCTGGTCGTGGGTGCGGTCGCTTCCAGACTTGGCGTCGTCGCGGAACAGCCGGTCGCTCAGGTCGTGAAGTGCGGCCTTGACCCGCTCGCCGGCGATGCGATCCAGCTCGGCGTGCAAGATCACCATCTCGTTGTCGCCGTCGAACACCTTGGCGCTGCGGCGCTCGCGTTGGCGCTCGTGGCGGGTCATCCCTTCATCGGCGCGGCGCTCGTCCTCGCTGCGGGCCACGGTCTTTTTGAACTGGTCGAGGTCCTCGGAGATGGCCAAGGTGATGAGCTCGAGCTCCTCGGCCTGGGTCAGCGGCACCCGCTGATGCGACTCGCCCAGCACACGGGCGTGGTCAATGGAGATCCACCCTCCCTTGACCGCTTCCAGTGTGGTTGGCAGGGCCTTCAGCGAGTCGGCGGCCCTGGCCTGCTGGCGGGCCCGCTGGCGCCCGAGCCCGAACTGACGGCACAACTCCTCAACCGCGTCTTGCCCTTCGAGATCGCCAAGCCGCCCCAGCAACGCCGTCAGATAGCCGTCCAACCGGCGCCGCGCGCTGTCGGCCTGCAAGATCAGCTTGACCACATCACCCGACCCCAACTCCGCGAAATCAGCCAGCACGACATCCACACAACCGCCTCCACGACTCGCCGGCACCCCGCCGCCCCGAGCGGCATTCCCCCTGGTGAAACCACCTGAATCCATACCATCAGTCTACCGACACCAGTGACAGTATTCCCTGGAATGGCTCAAGATATGGAGACTGCACACAACAGATATGTCGAGCCTGAGCGTAAATGTGGGGTGGAAGTGGGTTGAGGGGCGATGGTGGCCTGAGATCGTGAGGCCGAAGTGCTCGGCTCAACCCGGAGTCTGAACCCGCCAAGTATCTGAGACCCCAGCAGCCGACGTATAGGAGGCGCCGACCTTCAGCCACACGGTGACTTCAGCGCACGGTTAGGGATAGTATCCACAATGGTCAAGGTTGGCTTGCACTGGCGTAGCCAAGAACCCTGCAATATTGAAGGTGGCGTCGCGCCCTTCTGTGGTCAACACTCGGAGAGTCTGCGCGTCGGCAATCAAGCTGAGGAACGGCCCTGATTCGGGGATTGTCAGATGGGAGTAGTCGCGGAAAGGGTGCTCGGATCCGCCCATGTCCTCCGTCCACCAGAGCCCCGAAGCCGACAACTCCCCGTCGATCCAAACACTCTCTACACGGTCCCCGTTGAGTTTCTGCTGCCAGTTGATCTGTGGGCCGAGGCGCTCACGATGTAGGCAGGCGGACTCCAGCAGGGGGCGGAGCTGATTTATAGTTCCGACTGCTTGATTCGTCTCCGAAGCGTATGAGCGCACCACGGTCAGCGTCGCGCCTGGTTCGCAATTTAGGCAACTGGGTTGCCAAGACACCCATTGCAGGTCCAGTCTCCCCGGTTCGCCGTAGCTGGACGAGTTGCCTTCCACTACGGGCATCCAGCCGCCGGTGGGTGGGGTGGTAGGGGTTTCCGGGCGCGCTGTGTCCGTCTCCGGTGTTGGAGGCAAATCCGTCGATTCGGTCGGCCGCATGTTTGACGTTGCAGCGGGTGCAGCCGTCATGGGCACCGGCGGCTCAGGGGTGGTCGCAGGCGACATCTCGTCGATGTATGTGCTGACGGCAGACTCGCCGGAACCCGCGGGGCCTTCATCATTTGACAACAACCTGGAGACCGTCCACACCACAATCCCAATCATCCCCAGGCTCGCAAGGAGGCCACTCAACGCGGCGAGAAGAACGATCATTCTTGCCGTTACTTTCGCCCGCTTCCCTTTCGACAAGCGATTCGACCAGTTTGTCTCTGCATGAGCTTTCGCCCGGCCTTGTGGCGGAGTGGTGGCGGGGATGTATGGCTTTGCTGCCTGTCGCCGCTGCTCCAGATCGCTGTTGTTTCCCAGCGGGAGATTGACGGGACGCTTG
>JAPYOG010000220.1 GCA_028278785.1 Candidatus Poriferisocius anaerobius
TCGTACTTCATGGTCATCATCCCGGCGCCGGTCTTGATCGACAGGCCGCCGGCGTCGAAAGTCAGCCCCTTGCCCACCAGCGCCACCGAACCCCGGCACTCGGCCTCCGGTCCGGGCGAGTACGACACCTCCACAAACCGGGGCGGCTGCTCCGACCCCCGGCTCACCCCCAGCAGCCCGCCCAACTCGGCCTCGCGGATGCCTTCCAAATCGAGCACGGTGATCTCCAAGCCCTCCCGGTCGGCCATCTCAACGGCGATCTCGGCGAAACGGCTAGGGGTGAGCGAGCCCCCGGGCTCATTGATCAGGTCGCGTGCGAAGCACACCGCCTCGGCCACCCGCCGACCCTTCTCCAGCGCCTCGGTGGCCGACCGGCCCCCGGGACCGATTACATGCACCGTCTCCAGCTTGTTCGGCTCGTGCTCGGACTTGAACGCCCCGTAAGTGTAGGCACCCAGGATCATCCCCTCGGCCAGCGCCCGCTGCGCGTCCAACCGGTCGATGCCGTCGGGCACCGCGTCCAGCACCGACACCGAGATGCGCTTCGCCCGCTTGACCGACCGGGCCAGCGAGGCCGATGCCCGGCGGATAACAGCCGTGGTCATCTGGTCGGCCGACCCCAGCCCCACCACCGCCACCGGTCGGTCTCCTCCCGACACGATCTCCACCTGCCCGGCCTTGGCCTCGAACCCGCGGCTGTCGAGCACCCCCCAATCCAGATCGTCTGGCCGCTCAGCGCTGTCGTCGGAACACACCCCCACAGCGCGCAGTTCGGCGCTGGCTGGGATTTTCTTGCCGGTTCGAAATGCGATCACCAGATCTCCTCGGGTTGGGCCAAGCTCCTGAGATGCTATCTGGCAGCGATTCTCAGTCGTGTGCCCAGTAGCCTCGATTCCCATGGGCTCGTATTCGGAGGCGGCACGCGAGCGCGTCATCGTCTACGACGGCGCCTTCGGAACCTATGTGCAGGAGCAGTCTCTGAGCGCCGACGACTTCGGCGGCCCCGACTTGGAGGGCTGCAACGAGATGCTGTGCCTCACCCGCCCCGAGCTCATCGCCGAGATGCACGACCTCTACCTGGGCTTGGGGGTGGATGCGGTGGAGACCGCCACTTTCGGGGCTTTCGCCGTGCCGCTGGCCGAGTACGGAATCGCCGATCAGGCGTATAGCATCAACCTGGCCGCGGCCCGCATCGCCAAAGAGGTGTGCCACGGCCACGCAACCGGCGAGCGGCCCCGGTGGGTGGCCGGATCAGTGGGACCGGGAACCAAGCTGGCCTCTCTGGGCCAGATCCGGTACCGCGAGCTACGCGACGCCTTCGAAGTCCAGGCCCGAGGTCTGCTGGACGGCGGGATCGACCTGTTCATCATCGAGACCCAGTACGACCTCCTGGGGACCAAGGCCGCCGTCAACGGGTGCCGCCGCGCCATGGGCGCCGCCGGGCGGGAGGTGCCGCTCCAGGTGCAGGTCACCATCGAGATGACCGGCCGGATGCTGCCGGGCACCGAGATCGGCGCGGCGCTCGCCGCTTTGGCGCCGTTGGGCCCTGCGGTGTTCGGCTTGAACTGCGCCACCGGACCGGCCGAGATGGGCGAGCACCTGCGGGTGCTGTCGCAGCAGTGCCCGGTGCCGGTTGCCTGCATCCCCAACGCCGGGCTCCCCCAGGTGGTGGAGGGTCGGATGCACTACGACGTGGGCCCCGACGAGTTTGCCGGCCATCTGGCCCGCTACGTCACCGAACTGGGGGTGAGCGTGATCGGCGGCTGCTGCGGCACCACCCCCGAGCATATGAGGGCGGTGATCGAGCGCTGTGCCGATCTTGCACCCGGCACGCGGCCGGCCGAGCTGCCCCCGTCGGCCGCCTCGATCTACACCGCGGTGCCCTTCGCCCAGGACACGTCGTTTTTGATCGTGGGCGAGCGCACCAACGCCAACGGCTCCCGCAAGTTCCGCGACGCCATGCTGGAGGGCGACTGGGACGGCTGCCTCCAGATCGCCCGCGACCAGGCCGGGTTGGAGTGGATCGGCGGGCGGGCGGTGCTCAACTCGGCCAACTTGGAGGATGGCGATGGGGAGGGCGCCCGCCTCGACCGGGTGCTTTCGCTGGCCCGGGAGCACGGCGCGGCGGTGGTTTGCCTGCTCATCGACGAAGAGGGCCAGGCCCGCGATCTGGAGTGGAAGATGCGGGTGGCGCATCGCCTCCACCGCCTGGCCACAGAGCGCTACGGGCTGGCCCCCTCCGATCTGATCTTCGACGCTTTGACGTTTCCGCTGTCCACCGGCGACCACAACCTGCGAAAAGACGGCCTTGCCACCATCGAGGCCATCCGCCGGATCAAGGCCGAGCTGCCCGGCGCCTACACCGCGCTGGGGGTGTCCAACGTGTCGTTCGGGCTGAGGCCCGCGGCCCGCCATGTGCTCAACTCCATGTTCCTGCACGAGTGCTTGGACGCCGGGTTGGACTCCGCCATCGTCCACGCCGGGCGGATCATCCCGCTGAACCGGATCGAGCCCCGCCATCGCGACATATGCCTCGACTTGATCTACGACCGGCGGGGTTCGGCGGGGGCGGCTTCGGACGGCAGCGACGCCTACGACCCGCTGGCCGAATTGCTGGCCGCGTTCGAGAACGTTACCGCGGCAGCCGCCACAAGGGAGGACCGCTCGGGATGGCCGGTTGCCCAGCGGCTGGAGCGGCGCATCGTCGACGGAGACCGCGACGGCCTCGAAGCCGATCTGGACGAGGCTCTGGCCGACACCCCGGCGCTGGACATCGTCAACCACACCCTTTTGGCCGGGATGAAGGAGGTGGGAGACCTGTTCGCCTCCGGGGAGATGCAGCTTCCGTTCGTGCTCCAGTCGGCCGAGACCATGAAGGCAGCGGTCTCGTATCTGGAGCCCCACATGGAGCGCGCCGAGGACGCCGGGGGCAAGGGCCGGATCGTGCTGGCCACCGTGAAGGGGGATGTACACGACATCGGCAAGAACCTGGTGGACATCATCTTGACCAACAACGGCTATGAGGTTCACAACCTGGGAATCAAGGTGTCGATCGCCGAGATGGTCGAGCAGGCCCTTGCGGTGGACGCCCACGCCATCGGCATGAGCGGGCTCCTGGTGAAGAGCACCCTGATCATGCGGGACAACCTCGAGGAGCTGAACAGCCGGGGTCTCTGCCACCTGCCTGTGCTGTTGGGGGGCGCCGCGCTGACTCGCACGTATGTGGAACGCGACATGCGGGAGACCTACCGGGGGCGAGTTTTCTATGGCAAAGACGCCTTCGAGGGCCTAGCGGTGATGGACCGGCTGGGCGAGCTGCGCCGGACGGGCGACGACGACCCCGAATTCGGGCGCCGACCGGGGGGCCGGGACCTGCCCCGCCGCCCCCGGCGAGACGCCGCCGGCGCCGCAGGCCAAGAAGTGCCGGAGCGGGCGCCCTCAGTCGCCGCCGACAACCCGGTGTTCGAGCCCCCTTTCGTCGGATCGAGGGTGGTGAAGGGCATCCCCGCGGCCGACATCGCCGAGTATGTGAACGAGACCGCCCTGTTCCGCAACCAGTGGCAATTCCGCCCCGTAGACGGCGAGGACGATGCCGCCTTCAAGGAGCGCATCCGTCCCACCATGCGAGAGCAGATCGCCTCAGCCACCGCCGAAGGACTGCTGGCGCCCCAAGTGGTGTACGGCTACTTCCCGGTGAACGGGAGCGGGGATGATCTGCTGGTGTGGGACAGCCCGGACCGAACCGCGGAGCTATGCCGCTTCCGGTATCCCCGACAGCCCAAAGATCCCTTTCTGTGCATCGCCGACTTCTTCCGGCCTGCCGGCGGGGACGAGGTGGACTACGCCGCCTTCCACATCGTCACAATGGGCGCCGAGGTGTCCAAGGCCACCGCCAAGCTGTTCGCCGACAACCGCTACCAGGACTACCTGCTGCTGCACGGTCTCGGAGTGGAGATGGCCGAGGCCCTCGCGGAGTACTGGCACCACCGCATACGCACAGAATGGGGTTTCGCCGACCAGGACGGTCCCACCCTCAACGGCCTTTTCCGCCAGCAATACCGGGGCGGCCGCTACTCCTGGGGGTATCCCGCCTGCCCCGACCTCGAGGACAACCTCACCGTTGCCCGGCTGCTTGAAGCCGAACGGCTGGGAATCCAAGTCGGCGAGGAGACCAGCTTCCAGTACCAGCCCGAGCAGACCACCTCCGCTCTCATCTGCCATCACCCCCAGGCCAAGTACTTCGTGGCCCGCTGACGTGATTGCCCGACTGTTTCCCCGGGGGCGAAGGCCCGCTGACGTGATTGCCCGACTGTTTCCCCGGGGGCGAAGGCCCGCTGAGATGTCCGGCCGACCGTGACCTGGCTCTTGGACGAGTGATCGAGCTTCAGCCCGCCACTTTGCTGCTGCAATTGGCCGTGGGCGGCCTGGCGTTCACCTGGGTGACCACTCGGCGGCGGGAAGCCGGGCTGGGCTACGGCTGGCTGATGCGGGGCATTTTCGGGTTGCTTGCCGCGGGCGGTGCTTGTCTGGGTTTCGCCACCGACCCGGTGCCGGTGCGGGATTGGAGCGCGGCGGCCGCTGCCACGGCCGCCGCGGCGGCGATGGCTGTGTCGGTTCTCCGGCGGCGGGCCGGGGTGAGCGGGCAGCGGGAACGGGTGGAGCGCCGAAGCGCCGAGATCGCCGAGATGACCGGCATCGACCGCCCGGAGCAGAGTTTTGACCGCACTCAACCCGAATTCCCCCCGATGCTCGACCTCATCGCCCCCGCGGTGGGTTTGGCCGGGGTGGTGGCCGGCGGGCTCGACGCCGGAGATCCGGCCGCGCTGGCAGTGGCCCGCACTGTGATCGGAGCGTTCTTTCTGGGGGCGGTCACCGACGCCATGCTGCTGGGCCACTGGTATCTGGTGCAGCCCGGTCTGGCCCGGGGACCGCTGCTCGAGATCGTCCGCTGGACTGGCCTGCTGTGGCTGCCCGAGCTGGTGGTGATGCTTTGGCCCACGGGCATGGCCTCGGTGCTCAGCGGGACCATAGACGACGGCTACAACGGGCTGCTGGGCTGGTTCTGGGTGGCTTGCGCGGTGGCGACGGCAGGGCTGCTGGCACTGGCCCGGGCCGCACTGCGAGAGCGTTTCTACTCTGCTGTGATGGCAGCCACCGGCCTTTTGTATCTGGGCATATTGACCGGATTCGGAATGGACCTGATCGCCCGGGCTCTGCTCGGGAGCACATAGGGCGGTCGCTCATCAGGGGCTCCCGCCAGCCTCTACAAAGCTGCGGCTTGGGCTTGGGTGTGGGCGTTCTGGGCGTGGTGGGAGCTGCGGGTCAGCGGGCTTGCCTCCACGTGGGAGATGCCCAGCGAGCGGCCGAGCGTCCCGAACTTCTCGAATTGCTCGGGTTGCACCCAGCGGGCCACCGGCAGATGGCTGGCGGTGGGCCGCAGATACTGGCCGACGGTCACGATGTCGGTGCCCACCGCGGCCAGGTCGGCCATGGTCTGGGCCACTTCTTCGTCGGTTTCTCCCAGCCCGACGATGATCGACGACTTGGTGGTGAGCCCGGCGGCCTTGCCCCGAGCCAGAACAGCCAGGCTGCGGGCGTAGCCCGCTGAGGGCCGCACCACCCGCTGAAGCCGGGCCGCCGTCTCGATGTTGTGGTTCAAGACGTCGGGCTCAACCTCGAAGATCGCGGCAAGGGCATCGGGATCGCCCTTGCAGTCGGGGATGAGCACCTCCACCCGCACGCGAGGGGTGCGGCGGCGGATGGCATCGACCGTGGCGGCGAACCCGGCGGCGCCTCCATCGGGCAGATCGTCTCGTGCGACCGCGGTGATGACCGCATAGTCCAGCCCCATGGCCTCTACCGCGTCGGCCACCCGCTCGGGCTCTGCCGGGTCGGCCGGCAATGGCCGCCGGGTGTCCACAAGGCAGAACCCGCAGGCTCTAGTGCAGCGGTCCCCGTTGATCATGAATGTGGCCGTGCCATCGTTCCAGCACTCGTAGATGTTGGGGCAGCCGGCCTCCTCGCACACCGTCACCAGATCTAGGCCGTGCAGCACCGAGCGCAGCCGCCTGAACTCGGCGCCGGTGCGCAGAGCCACCCTCATCCACTCCGGCTTGCGCGCGGCGATGCCG
>JAPYOG010000221.1 GCA_028278785.1 Candidatus Poriferisocius anaerobius
AATTCGAGTCGAGCCCTCTATCGGGAGTTGCCGTGTTCGAGAGATTCACAGATCGAGCCCGCCGGGTTGTCGTGCTGGCCCAGGAGGAGGCGCGCCTGCTCCACCACAACTACATAGGCACCGAGCACATCCTGCTGGGCCTCATCCACGAGGGCGAGGGAGTGGCGGCCAAGTCGCTGGAATCCCTGGGCATCTCCCTGGAAGCGGTGCGGAACCAGGTCGAGGAGATCATCGGCCAGGGCGGGTCGTCCCCGTCCGGGCACATCCCGTTCACTCCCCGGGCCAAGAAAGTGCTGGAGCTCTCGCTGCGCGAGGCTTTGCAGCTAGGCCACAACTACATAGGTACCGAGCACATTTTGCTGGGCCTCATCCGAGAGGGCGAGGGAGTGGCCGCTCAGGTGCTGGTGAAGCTGGGGGCCGACCTCTCCCGCGTCCGCCAGCAGGTCATCCAGCTGCTATCGGGATACGGCGGGCCGCAGGGGTCGGGGTCGCCGGAAAGGGCCACCACCTCTCCCGGCGGCAGCGGCGACAGCGGCTCGGGGTCGCTGGTGCTCGACCAGTTCGGGAGGAACCTCACCAAGCTGGCCAAAGACAGCGGGCTGGACCCGGTGATCGGACGCCAGCGCGAGACCGAGCGGGTCATGCAGGTGCTGTCGCGGCGCACCAAGAACAACCCGGTTCTGGTGGGCGAGCCCGGCGTGGGCAAGACCGCCATCGTGGAGGGCCTAGCCCAGCGGATCGCCGCCGACGACGTGCCGGAGACCATCCGCAACAAGCAGCTCTACACCCTCGACCTGGGCGCGCTGGTGGCCGGGTCCCGCTACCGCGGCGATTTCGAGGAGCGCCTCAAGAAGGTGCTCAAGGAGATCAAGACCCGGGGCGACATCATCTTGTTCATCGACGAGCTGCACACCCTGGTGGGCGCCGGCGCCGCCGAGGGCGCCATCGATGCCGCGTCCATCCTCAAGCCCATGCTGGCCCGGGGCGAGCTCCAGACCATCGGGGCCACCACTCTCGACGAATACCGCAAGCACTTGGAGAAGGACTCCGCCTTGGAGCGCCGGTTCCAGCCGGTCAAGGTGGACGAGCCCACCATCGCCCACACCATCGAGATACTCAAGGGGCTGAGAGACCGCTACGAGGCCCATCACCGGGTCACCATCACCGACCAGGCGCTGGTGGCCTCGGCAAACCTGGCCGACCGCTACATCTCCGACCGCCACCTGCCCGACAAGGCCATCGACCTCATCGACGAGGCAGGCTCCCGACTGCGCATCAAGCGGATGGACACGCCCACCGACTACAGGGACTTCGAGAACCAGCTCTCCCAGGTGGTCGTCCAGAAGAAGACCGCTGTGGAACAGCAGGACTTCGAGGAGGCTGGCCGCCTGCGCGACCAGGAGAAGGAGCTGCTGGCCGGCAAGGAGCAGATGGAGTCCGAGATCAAGGCCAAAGGCGTGGACCTGTTCGACGAGGTGGACGAGGAGGCGGTGGCCGAGGTTCTGGCCATTTGGACCGGCATCCCCGTCTACAAGCTGACCGAGGAGGAGACGGCCAAGCTCCTGCGGATGGAGGACGAGCTGCACAAGCGGGTCGTCGGTCAGGAGGACTCCATAAAGGCAGTGTCGCAGGCCATCCGCCGCACCCGGGCCGGCCTGAAAGACCCGAAGCGGCCCAGCGGCTCGTTCATCTTCTTGGGCCCCTCAGGCGTGGGCAAGACCGAGCTGGCCAAGACCTTGGCCGAGTTCCTCTTCGGGGACGAGCAGGCCCTGATCGCGCTGGACATGTCTGAGTACATGGAAAAGCACACGGTCAGCCGCCTGGTGGGCTCGCCGCCCGGCTATGTGGGCTATGAGGAGGGAGGGCAGCTCACCGAGGCGGTGCGCCGCAAGCCGTTCTCGGTGGTCTTGTTCGACGAGGTCGAAAAGGCCCATACCGATGTGTTCAACACCCTTCTGCAAATCCTGGAGGAGGGCCGGCTGACCGACAGCCAGGGCCGGTCGGTTGACTTCCGCAACACCGTGTTGATCATGACCTCGAACCTGGGCACCCAGAACCTGCGCAAGGCCAACCTGGGGTTCACCAAGACCGACGAGGCCATCACCTATGAGCGCATGAAGGAGAAGGTCACCGAAGCGCTGAAAGATCATTTCCGCCCCGAGTTCTTGAACCGAATCGACGAGGTCATCGTCTTCCACGAGCTGACTCGAGAAGAGGTGACCCGGATCGTCGACTTGATGATCAAGCGGTTGCAGAGCCAGCTTGAATCCCAGGGCATCGGGCTGGAGCTGACCGAATCGGCGAAGGTGCTGCTGGCGCTGCGGGGCTACGATCCCACGCTGGGGGCACGACCGCTGCGCCGGGCCATTCAGAGGCTGGTGGAAGACCCGCTGTCTGAGCGGCTGCTGTGGAAGGAGTTCCGCGCCGGCGACACAGTGTGGGTAGACGCAGAAGACGATCCCGACCAACCGGGCGCAGAGCGGATTTGCTTCCGGGCGATTGAGGGATTTGAACCGCCACCGGTGGAAGAACTGGCCGGCGCGTAAACGCCATGCCCGCCGGGGTTCACAGGGAGGCCGCGAGGCGTTGGGCGTGCATGCCCTCAGCGGTCCGCATTTTTCCGCCTGCTCGCCCCGCTGCGCTGGTTCTGGCGCTGGTTCTGGCGCTGGTCCTGGGGTTGAGCGCCTGCCAGGTGGACATCGAGGTGGACATCGGCTTCAACGAGGACGGCTCGGGGTTGGTCACGGTGGCTGTGGCCCTCGACGAACAGGCTGCGGGACTGGCCCCCGGCATCACCTCGCTGCTGCTGACCGACGACATAGAGAACCCGGACTCGGGCTGGGTTTACAACGATCCCCGCATCGACGAGCGGGGCAGAACCAGCTTCTCGGCTTCCAAGCCCTTCGGGTCGCCCGAGCAGCTTGAGTCGGTGCTTTCTGAGATATTCGGCAGCGAGGATGCGTTTCGGGACTTCACCTTTGAGCGCGACACCTCGTTCGCCCAAACCGACTACCGGGTGACCGGAGTGGTGGATCTCTCAGAGGGGCTGGACCTGCTCGCCGATGCCGAGCTCACGGAGCGACTGGGAGGCAATCCCCTCGGCCAGCCGATGGATGATTCTGACCTGAGTGCCGCTTTGGCCGGTGTGACCGTCGATATCGTCCTCGATCTTCCGGCGGGGGTCGATGAGAGCTTGACCATAGGGCTGGGGGAAGCGGCCCAGAAGATCGAGATGACCGCACAGGAGGAGAGCGTCACCGCGGAGACTCTCCGGTGGGTGGCTTGGGCTGCGTTCGCATTGGTGGGGCTCTCGGTGCTGATTGCCGTTGCCGGCTATCTGCTGGAGCGCCGGGCCCGGGAGCGCAGCGCCGCCCCGACCGTTCCGGGCGCGCCGATGCTCCGTGCGCCCAGTCCGGTGCCGGACCAGCCCCCGAATCGCCGCCTTCGCCTGGTTGTGCTGAACCCGCTGGGCGTGCTGTTCGAACCCGCGGAGGAGCCCGCCCGGCTTCTAGTCCAATTCGCCGCCCAGCGCGGCGTGGAGGCCGATGCCGAGAACGCGGAGAACCTCCACAACCGGGCCGTGCTGGGCCGGATCGCCCCTGCCGACCTGTGGGCTGGGATTGGGTTGGACGATGATCCTGCCGAGCTCACCGAGGAGTTCTTGTCGCAGTACACCGTGCGGTCAGGGGCTCGGGACTTCATGGAGGAGATGGCTCGCCGAGAGCTCCCAGTGGCCTGCCTAACCAACGACGTGTCCGACTGGTCGTCGGCGTTGCGGGATCGGCTGGAGATAGTTGGCGTGGAGACCTGGATCGTCAGCAGCGATGTGGGAGTGCTCATGCCCGCACCCGGTATTTACGAGGCCTTGCGCCGTACCACAGCGGTTCCCTATGAGAA
>JAPYOG010000222.1 GCA_028278785.1 Candidatus Poriferisocius anaerobius
CCCACGCTCTGCTGGCCGTGGGGTCGGTGCCCAATTCAGACGGGCTGGGCCTCGAGGAGGTCGGCGTCAAAACCGCCGACGGCTATGTGGCGGTAGACCACAACCTGCGCTCCAGCCTGCCCCACATCTATGCCGCGGGCGATCTGTCGGGCAAGCTGCCGCTGTCGTCGGTGGCCTCCATGCAGGGCCGCAAGATCGCCGAGCATGCCATGGGGCTGCACGTCCGCCCCCATCGGCACATGGACTACGACAAGGCGGCTTCGGCCATCTTCACCGAGCCGGAGATCGCCGACGTGGGGTTGGCCGAGGCTGATGCCTTCGCCGAGGGCCGCAAGGTGCGGGTCACGAAGGTGCCGTTCTCGGTGTCGGCCAAGGCGCTGATCAACAACGACACCCGGGGGTTCGTGAAGATCATCTCCGACCCCGCCACCGGGGTGGTGCTCGGGGGGTCGATAGTGGGCCGCCACGCCGCAGAGCTCATCTCGGTGCTGGCCCTGGCGGTGAACGCCCGCTTGACGGTGGCCGATATCGCCAACAGCCTCATGGTGCATCCGGCGCTTGCCGAGCTGTTGTCCGACGCCGCCGAGTGACGCCACCGGGCAGGGCAGTCGAGCCCGCCCGGACTCCTGTGCTCTTGTGCTCCTGTGCTCTTGGCTACTCGATGACTGCCACCACGTCGCCGGCGCCCACGGAGTCGCCTGCGGACACCTTGATCTGCGCCACCGTGCCCGAGCGCTCGGAGCACACGTTGTTCTCCATCTTCATGGCCTCGAGCACCACGATGGGATCGCCGGCGCTCACCGCGTCGCCCGCCTCCACCACCACCTTCACGATGGTGCCCTGCATGGGCACCGTCACGTTACCGCTGCCCCCGCTGCTCCCGCTCCTGCCCGCCGCGCTCCGCTTGGAGCGCCTGGCCCCGCCGCTCGCCGGCGCGGCCGCGGCCGGAGCGGTCTCGGGCACCCACATGCTCACTGCATAGCGCCGGCCGTCGACCTCCACGTGGATGTCGCGCTGCACCAGGGGCTCGGCGCCGGTGGGCGGGCTGTCGGCGGCCGGCGAGCTCTTGACGCCGGTGAGGTCCAGGGTTTCCTCCACCCATTTGGTGGAGTGGGCGAGCTCGGCGAAGTCAGGGTGGGCCAGGATGGCCGCATCGGCGCTGAGGGTGGTGGCCACCCCGGCCACCTCCATCTCGCCGAGGGCCCGCAGGGTTCGGGCTATGGCGGTGGGCCTGTCGCGGCCCCAGCAGATGAGCTTGCCCACCAGGTTGTCGTAGAACTGGCTGATCTCGTCGCCCGCCTCGTAGCCGCCGTCCCAGCGGGTGCCGAAGCCGCTGGGCGCCCGCAGTCCGGTGATCGGCCCCGGCGACGGAAAGAAGGCGCCCTCGGCGGGGTCCTCGGCGTTGACGCGCACCTCGATGGCGTGGCCGGATATCTCGATGTCTTCCTGGGCGAAGGGGAGGGGCTCGCCGGAGGCCACCCGGAGCTGCTGCTCCACCAGGTCGATCCCGGTGACCATCTCGGTGACCGGGTGCTCCACTTGGAGGCGGGTGTTCATCTCCAGGTAGTAGAACTGGCCGTCCTCGTAGAGGAACTCCACCGTGCCGGCGTTCACATAGTCGCAGCCCCGGGCCACCTTCACCGCGGCCTGGCCCATCGCCGCCAGCACGTCGGGGTCTATGCCCGCCGCCGGCGCCTCCTCGATGAGCTTCTGGTGGCGCCGCTGGGCCGAGCAGTCGCGGGTGCCCAGGTAAACGCAGTTGCCGTGGCTGTCGGCCAGCACCTGCACCTCCACGTGGCGGGGCTTTCGCAGATAGCGCTCCATGTAGATCTCGTCGCGCCCGAAATAGCTGAGGGCCTCCCGCTGGGCCGACTCTATGGCCTCTTCCACCAGGGGTTCGTCGGCCACCACCTTCATGCCCCGGCCGCCCCCTCCGTAGGCCGCCTTGATGGCCACCGGATAGCCGTGCTCGCTGCCGAAGGCCCGCACCTGGGCGGGGTCGGTGATGAGCTCGGTGGTACCGGGCACCCCGTGGACCCCCACACGCTCTGCGGCCTGGCGGGCCGATATCTTGTCGCCCATGATCTCGATGGCCTCGGGGTTGGGGCCGATGAAGGCCACCCCCCGGGCGGTGATGGCCCGGGCGAAGTCGGCGTTCTCGGAGAAGAAGCCATAGCCGGGGTGTACGCCGTCGGCCCCGGTGCGCTCGATCACATCCAGTATCGCCTCGGTGTTGAGGTAGCTCTCGGCCGCGGCCCGGCCCCCGAGGGCGTGGGCCTCGTCGGCCATGCGGACGTGCAGCGCCGTGCGATCCAGTTCTGAGTACACGGCCACCGTGGCGATGCCCATTTCCCGGCAGGCTCGGATCACCCGTACCGCGATCTCCCCCCGGTTTGCCACCAACACCTTGGTCAACACGGCCTATATGGTGGCAGAGTGTACATGGATCACGCGAATAATCACGCGAATACCGGCGCCTCGGGAGTCCAGTGGATCGCCGTCGGCACATGGATCACGCGAATAATCACGCGAATTCCGGCGCCTCGGATGCTGGGCTCGCCGCCGGAGGGGATCGCGCTGGAGATGCGCGGGTGAAGAGGTTTCGAGTTGCCGGACACCGGGTGGAATGGGTGGAGGAGACCGGCTCCACCAATGCCGACCTGTTGGCAGCGGCCCGCTCCGGCGCCGAGTCCAACTTGGTGCGGGTGGCCGACCACCAGAGCGCCGGGCGGGGCCGCCGAGGCAGACCCTGGGGGGCTAAGCCGGGGGCGAGCCTGCTGTTCTCGGTGTTGGCGCGGCCCCGGCTGGGGGCGGAGCAGGCCCATCTGGTGACCACCGCCCTGGCTCTGGGCGGGTTGGAGGCATGCTTTGCCCTGGCCGGAGTTAGGCCCGGCTTGAAGTGGCCCAATGACCTGGTTGTGGGCGACCGCAAGCTGGCCGGGGTTCTGGCCGAGTCGGTGGTGGCGGGGGAGCGCCTCGAGGCTGTGGTGGTGGGTTTGGGCCTCAACGTGAGCACCGGCGCCGCCCCCGCTGAGGCGGCCGGCACAGCGGTTGCCCTTGAAGACGTGTGCGGGACGGCAGTGGATCGCCGCGCCCTGCTGTCCGGGGTTCTGGCCGGTTTCTCCCGGTGGATGGGCGAGGTCGAGAGCAGCGACGGCCGGGCTGCGCTGCTGGCCGCTGCCCGCCGGTCGTCCGCCACCCTGGGACGGCGTGTCTCGGTCGAGCTGGGCGACGGGGATGTGGTGGAGGGTCGGGCCGAGGACTTGGACGAGACCGGGGCTCTGGTCTTGGAGGGCGGCGTGAGGATTGTGGTGGGCGATGTCGTCCACTTGCGGGGCAGCTGATGTTGGAGCATCCCCCGGGCGC
>JAPYOG010000223.1 GCA_028278785.1 Candidatus Poriferisocius anaerobius
CCGCCTGTATCCGCGGCTCGGCAACGGCGGCTACGACGTCCTGCACTACGAGATCGACCTCGATGTGGCGCCCTCGGAGAACACCATCGACGCGGTCACCACCCTGACAGCGGTCGCATCCCAGGACCTGCACGAGTTCAACCTCGACTTTCTCGGGCTGGAGGTGGATGCGGTTTCGGTGAACGGAATGAAGGCGGAGTTCTCCCGGCACGGCCAGGAGATGACGGTCCAGCCCATCGAGCCGGTCTCTTCGGGGGCACAGTTCACGGTGTCCGTCTCCTATGCGGGCACCCCCCAGCCCATCGATGATCCCGGCATGTCCTTCTTCCCAGTGGGGTGGACTGCGGCGAACGGCGTGATCTACACGGTCAGCCAGCCATCGGGGGCGATGACATGGTATCCCAGCAACAACCACCCCATCGACAAGGCCACCTTCACGTTCCGGATCACCGTCCCCGAAGGAGTGACAGCGGCGGCCACCGGCCTGCTCGCCGAGGAGACTTCCGCCGACGGCCGCACCTCGACCACCTGGAAGATGGACGACCCGATGGCCACCTATCTGGCCGCGGTGTATATCGGCGACTTCGAGCGCCACGAGCGGCGGCTGGCCGACGGCCTGCTGATCCGCGACTACGTCCCCCGCGGCTCAGACCCCTCGACGCTCGACCGGCTGGGCGTCGCCACCGATGCCATCCGCTTCTTCGAGGAGATCCTCGGGCCCTATCCATTCGACGCCTACGGCACCATTGTGATGCCGTTCCCCCTCGGCTTCGCCCTGGAGAACCAGACGCTGTCGATTCACGGGCCCCGTACCACCGACCCGTATGTCATCGCCCACGAGGTGGCCCACCAGTGGTTGGGCAACTCGGTGACCGTCGATGATTGGCGCCATATCTGGCTGCACGAGGGTTTCGCGCATTACTTGGGGCTCTTGTTCGTTGCCGACCGCTTTGGGCACCAGAGCATCGGCACCGTCATGGCCCAAGAGCACCGGGAGCTCGCTCTGATGGGAACCTCCCCGCCCGGCGCCATCGGGGTTCACGAGCTGTTCGACCCCAACACCGTGTACCGCCGGGGCGCGTTGACCCTGCACGCCCTGCGGAGCCGCACCGGTGATGAGGTGTTCTTCGGCATCTTGCGCGCCCATTACGACCAGACATCCGGAGGCACAACCAACACCGAGGTCTTCCTCGGCATCGTCGACGACCTCGCCGGCCCTGAGGCCGTCTCGCTCGTGGAGTCCTGGCTCTACGACCCGGAGATGCCCGGAATTGTGAGCGGCCCCACGCTGTGACTCGCTGGAACCGCTGACAGAGCCGAATTGCCGGGACCACAGGACCGAAATGGGGGCCACCCAGATGCGGTCGCCGGCTTGGAGGAAGCTTGAGACTCGTGGCGCGACTCCCTCGCAATCCGCTTATGTAACGGCTCCCTCGCAATCTCTTCGTGGCGCGGTTCCCTTACATACTATTTTGAGGCGATGGCAGAAGAATTCTTCCGAGGCTTCACCACTATCGGGCACCTCGGGCAAGAGCTGCGCCGCATCAGAATAGCCTCAGGGCTGACACAAGCCGAGTTGGCAGAGCGCGCCGGAGTCTCGCGCCGGTGGATAAGCCTCAACGAGCAAGGTCACAGCGGTGGTGAGATCGGACGTCTGATGAAGGTGGTGCGCGCCCTGGATCTGGAGTTGCGGTTCGACCGCCAGCCTGGGAGCGACTGATGGCCGAGAACACCGAGTTGACGGTTCTTCTGAACGGGATCGTCGCTGGAAGTCTGAGACCGCTCGGGTCGGACTAGATGTCGGTAGGCAGCAGATCATCTAGTCCGACGCTCAATCCATCGTGCTCGAATTGGACATGGTGTGATTGAATCGCGGCGGCGAAAGCTCTGGTGATTGCTTCGGCTTCATACACGCGATTGCGTTTTCCCGCGCTTCGTTGAACTAGCACTCCGACTTGCTCCAAAGCTGTAAGGCTGCGAGCGCCTGTTCTCCAAGATGAACCTAGCAATCCCGCGGCTTTCTCAGCATTCAAAACAGGGTGCGAAGGCAGGTGATCCAATAGTCGAATGGCGGCGGTGGACTTCTTCGCGCTCGTATCATGCAATCGCTGATGCCAGTCGGCTTGAACACGGGCCACTTGCTTGATGAGGCGCTCGGCGTAAAAGGCCGCATCTGACATAGCATCAGCAGCAAGGGCAATCCATTGGCGAACAGCATGCGATCTGGCTGGTGCGTCTGGCGCGCACACAACACTGGCTTCGCCCAACGCTTCCATATATTCGCCTTTGCGGAGAGCTAGGGAAGAACTAATCGGCAAAGTAGAAGGCGTAGGCATTCGACTACGTTGCAGCATCACTTGGATCAAAGCGCGACCAGTGCGCCCGTTGCCGTCGCCAAACGGATGAATCATCTCGAACTGGGCATGGACGATGGCCATTTCCACTAGCGGATGCCCCTGCCCGTGATTGACCCTTGCCACCAGGTCGCCCATCATCTCTGGGACCACCTCCGGCGGCGGGGGCACATAGACAGCCTTGGTGGGCGCAGACCGGAGTCTGCCGCCCCCAATCCAATTTTGGCGTGTTCTGATCTTCCCCGCAGTGGGATCATCTTCCCCCATGAGGGCGTAGTGGATAGAACTGACGTCTTCCACTGTGATGGGATCGTCTTGTGATGCAATGGACATTGCGCGCTCGAATGCGATGATGTTCCGCAGAGCTTCGAGATCGCTCTGTTTCGGCTGTTCTCCAAAGAGACTCAACTGGGCTTCGGCTCGCGCTAGTCGGCGGGCAGACGGATGCACACCTTCGATGGTGCTAGACGCAGCACTCTCCGCCCGCCGGACAAGCCATTCAGCAGGGGTGGCGATGCTCGGCTCGCATCGTGCAGCTAGATTCCGCAGATCATCCTCAGCGGATGCCACACGCTCGACCGTCAAACCGTCCAACTCGGGGTTCCAGTCGGCTATCGGATGAGGGACGAATGCTTGGAAGATAGAGCCAGGATCATCATGCTGAGTCGGCAGTCTCGAGGAAAACGACTCAGCATCCCAATGGCGTGCAGCTAACCTTCCCATTGCCTACTGCCCTTCAGGAGATGCGTCTGGTGTCAGTATAGACTCCTTTATTGACAAATAGCCGAGAACTGTGGGCTAAATGTCAATAAGGAAACCTATACCGACAGTCGAAGGCTGCGCGGATAGGTGCCAGCCAGCGGAAACACAACCCAGTCTTGGATGGCGGACACTCATTTGACCAGCAGTTACGCATGCGCCGTCCTAAGGCTCCGCCCGTTCTGCCCCCGGGTGATGGACGCCCTCCGGTCCCGGCGCTGCTGTTGGTACTTGTCGCAGCTCCGCTCCTCCACAGGCTCCCAGCGAAGCGCGTGCCTTGACAGCAAGTCGGCGGGGGCCTCATTGGCGCAGGCCGATATCTCTTCTTCGCTGCGGTAGTCCGGCTTGCCGGCGACGCGGTCGATCACACAGCCTGGCCCGCGTTGACCTCACCCGACGCCAGCGCCTCCAGCGTGGCGGGAAAACTCTCCGCCAAAGACACCGCTAGCTTCACGTCCCCGCTCGCCTTGCCCGCGGCCTCCAGCACCCGCTCCCGCAGCACGACTTCCGGCCCCACGCCAGAAGCATCGCCTG
>JAPYOG010000224.1 GCA_028278785.1 Candidatus Poriferisocius anaerobius
CAACGCGCAGCAGGCGCGCCGGCTGGGCATTGGCATGGTCCATCAGCACTTCATGCTGGTGCCGACGATGACGGTGGCCGAGAACGTGGCCCTGGGGCTGAGGCCCCGGCGGCCCCCCATCAGCGACATCAGCCGTATCGCCGCCGAGCTGCGAGAGGTGTCGGCCCGCTACGGGCTGCACGTCGAGCCCAACGCGGTCGTCGACTCGCTGTCGGTGGGTGCCCGGCAGCGGGCCGAGATCCTGCGGCTGCTGCACCATCGGGCCAACGTGTTGATCTTCGACGAGCCGACCTCGGTGCTGACACCGCAGGAATGGCTCGACCTGTCCGAGGTCTTCCGGGACCTGGCCGCCGAGGGACGGGGAATCATCTTCATCACCCACAAGCTCGATGAGCTGCTCGGGGTCGCCAATCGCTGCACCGTCATGCGAGACGGCGAAGTCGTCGGCACCATCCCTGCGGCCGGGGCCGACCGGCAGACCCTGGCCACGATGATGGTCGGCCGCGAGGTCGTCCTGCGCGTCGAGAGGCCCCGTCTCACCAGCGGCGAGGTCGCTCTGGAGGTGCGCGGCCTCGGACTCCACTCGGAAGGCCGGGCCCTCCTCGACGACATCAGCTTCGATCTGCGGCGGGGCGAGGTGCTGGGCATCGTCGGTGTCGACGGCAACGGCCAGAGCGAGCTCGTGCAGGTGCTCACCGGCCTGGTGGCCGCAGACACCGGCGAGATCGTCTTCCACGGCCGCTCCGAACGGGGCGAACTCACCCCTCGGGCGTTCATCGGTCTGGGCGGCGCGGTCATTCCCGAGGACCGCCACGGACGGGGCGTGGCCGTCGATCTCAACCTGCGCGACAACCTGATGATGGCCGACTTCGCCACGCCGGCGTACTCGACCCGGGGCGTGCTCAAGACCGCGGACATCAGCAGCCGGTGCGACCGGCTCATCGCCCACTACGACATCCGGGCCCCGGGCTGGCACGTGCGGGTCGACCAGCTGTCGGGCGGGAACCAGCAGAAGACCGTGCTGGCCCGGGAGATGGATCGTGAGCCCTCGGTGCTCGTCGCGGCCCAGCCCACCCGCGGCCTGGACGTCGGTGCAGTCGAGTTCGTGTACCACCAGATCAACGAGCACAAGCGCAACGGCGGGGCGACGCTGCTGATATCGACCGAGTTGGACGAGGCCTTCACTCTGGCCGACCGGATCGCGGTGATGTTCGAGGGACGCCTGCTGCGGATCCTCGACGCCGAAGAGGCGACAGTGGAGCAGGTGGGTCTGCTCATGGCCGGCGAGGCGACCGCGCCATGAAGTCCGGTGCTGCCAACCGCCTCATCGGGCCGGCGGCCTCGGTGTTCACCGTCGTCGCCGGACTGGTCATATCGCTGGCCATCATCGCCGTCAACGGCAACCCCCCTGTCGAAGCCGCGAGGGCCCTCTTCGACGGGGCCTTCGGCAGCACGAAACAGGCAGCCACCACTGCGGCTCGCTCGATTCCCCTCGTGCTTGTGGCCCTCTCGTGGATCGTGGCCTTCAGCGCCCGGCGGATCAACGTGGGCATGGAGGGTCAGTTGGTGGTCGGAGGCATCTTCGCCACCTGCGTCGCGCTGTACGTGCCCGGTCTGCCCGCGGTGTTGCACCTGCCGCTGGCGATCCTGGTCGGCTTCCTCGCGGGCGGTGCATACGCGGGCATCGCCGCGGCACTGTGGGCCTGGCGCGGCGTCAACGAGATCGTCTCGACGCTGCTGATGAACTTCATCGCGTTGATGATGCTGTCGTGGGTAGTGCGCGGGCCCTTGAAGGCCGAGGGTGTGCGCACCAACCGGTCGGAGAGGATCCCCGACAGCGCGCAGTGGCCCAACCTGGTCGACGAGTCGCCGCTGAACTACGACCTGTTCCTGATGCTGGGTCTGGTGGTGCTGGTGGCCTGGATGCTGCGCCGCACCACCTTCGGGATGCGGCTGCGACTGACCGGCGCCAACGTCGAGGCGGCCAGGGGAGCTGGCGTCCGCACCGTGTGGATCGGGATGCTGTCGCTCATCGTGTCGGGAGGCATCAGCGGGATCGCGGGCGCGGGCCTGGTACTGGGCGGCGAGACCGAGGTCATGGCCGAAGGGTTCGCGGCGAGCTACAACCTGGAGGGCATCGTCGTCGCCCTGCTCGCCCTCAACTCGCCCTACGCCAGCATCCCGGCAGCGGTGCTGCTGGCCAGCCTCGGGCTGGGAGGCGGTCTGATGGAGGCCCGTCTCGGGGTGCCGGCCGAACTCACCCTGGTGACCCTGGGGATAGTCCTCCTGCTGGTGACGGGCTCGAGCGCCATCGTGCGCAAGGCCCGCTCCGTGCGGGTCGACACCGAACGCGACGATTCCGAGTCGTCTGATGCTGCGGGCGCGGCGGCGGTGACCTGATGGGTGTGTTCGACGCAGTCTGGGTGGCGGCCGCCCTCGCCGCGACCGCGCCGCTGCTGCTGGCCGGCATGGGCGAGCTGATCTCGCAGCGGGCCGGGGTGATCAACGTGGGCCTGGAGGGGATGATGCTCTTCGGGGCGTTCTTCTCCTACTGGGCCGCCCTCGAGTTCGGCACCATCTGGGGGGCGATGCTCGTCGGCGTGTTGGCCGGCATCGCCATCGCCGCGGTCATGGCCTTCTTCTCTATCAACACCAACTCCGACCAGATCGTGGTCGGCATCGGTGTCCTCATCCTTGCCATCGGCGTCACCAGCTCGGCCTTCCGCGCCCTCTTCGAGGGGAGCGAGCGGGCCACGATCATCAAGCCCATGGGACGGCTCGAAATCCCCGGCCTGGAGAGCATCCCGTTCCTGGGCGAGGCACTGTTCCGGCAGCGGCCGGTGGTGTACCTCTCGTTCCTGCTCCTGCCAGTCGTCTGGTTCGTCCTGTACCGCACTACGTGGGGGCTGGCCGTCCGGGCCGCCGGCGACCTCCCCGACGCGGCAGAGACCGCGGGGCTCAGCCCCCGCCGGATCCGCTGGTTGGCAACGCTGGCCGCGGGAGGTTTCGCCGGCTGGGCCGGTGCCTTCCTGTCGGTCGGCGAGGTCGGCATCTTCCTGAACCAGATGACCTCGGGCCGGGGATTCCTTGCGGTGGCCGCGGTGATCTTCGGCATGTGGCGCGTCTCGGGCCTGCTGTGGGCCTGCCTGCTGTTCGGAGCGACGACCGCCCTGCAGCGGCGGCTCCAGATAATCCCCGACCTGCCCCGGGAGGTCTGGCTGCTGCTGGCCATAGTGGCGGGCGCGTCGCTGGTCTACATGCTCGTCCGGCGGCGCTTCGACTGGCAGAACAAGTGGCACGTGGTGACTGCGGCAGCCTTGGCCGTCGTCTCGATCACGACCCTAGTGTTGAGCTTCGTGCAGCCGGGCATCACCCTTCCTTCGGAGCTGTGGCTCTCGATGCCCTTCGTTGTGACCATCGCGGCGCTGGCCATCATGGGCGCACGGGCCGCCGCGCCCCGCTATCTGGCCATCCCGCTGATCCGGGAGCACGACTGATGGGACTGCTGTCGGACCATCGTGTGGTCGTCACCGGAGTAGGCGACATCGGGGGCGTCGTCGCCGCAACCATTGCCGAGCACGGAGCCGACGTCGAGGTCTGGGACCGCGACCAAGACGCCCTCGACGCGCTGGGAATGGCCAGCCGATGCGTCGATGTGACCGACGCGGACGCTGTCGCGGCGGCCGTCAACGACTGCTTCAGCACCGATACTCTCACCGGGCTGGTGACCTCGGCCGGAGTATTGAGCATGGCCCCGGTGGTGGATCTGGACCCGGTTGACTGGCGCCGGGTCATCGACGTGAACCTGACGGGCACCTTCCTCTGCTGCCAGGCTGGTGCTCGCCGCATGCTCTCGGAGGAGCCGCCCGCGGTCGGCCGGTCGATCGTGACCTTCTCGTCGATCGGGGGCCTGCGGGGCGAGCCTGACATCGCCCACTACAGCGCCTCCAAGTTCGGGGTGATCGGCTTCACCCAGTCGTTGGCCCGCGAGCTCGGCCCCAGCGGGATTCGGGTGAACTCCGTGTGCCCCGGTGCGGTGGACTCGCGCATGAACACCGAGATCATCGAGGTGTACGCCACCGATGAGGGTGTCGACCCGGGCGAGGTGGAACAGACCATCGTCGACAGCACGCCACTGGGCCGGCTGTCCACACCTGATGATGTAGCCGGAACGGTGGTCTACCTGCTGTCGGACCTGGCAAAGTTCGTCACCAGCGAAGCGATCGCGATCACCGGCGGCTTGGTGTTCTAGAGGAGGCATCCTGCTGCCTAGAGGCGTTCAAGGAGGTTCTATGACCGCCCCCGACAATCCTGAGATCGGCCCTATAGGTGACCGGGTGCTGTATGAGGACGAGCACGTCCGGATCTGGGAGATGATTCTCGAACCGGGCCAGAGATCACCGCTGCACCATCATGAGAACGATGCCGACAATGAAGAGGAACCTAGCCCACCAGAATATGACTCTCGTAAACGTAACCACGTCAGGTTCCAGCCTTCGCATTCTGGGTTCGTATGGATAGCTCGTAAGCAGCAACACACTGATACCGTCAAGCAGGAGTCCGAAC
>JAPYOG010000225.1 GCA_028278785.1 Candidatus Poriferisocius anaerobius
CTTCAAGCGTCTGGGCCCGGCCATCTGGGCCCATGTCGGCTTCAACCTGGTGGCGGTGGTCAACCTGATCTGGCTGGCGTGAGATGAAAGCCTCGCAGAGAACAAGCACACCCGGTGTCCTGGCCGGGGCGGTCCAAACCTACCCGTGGGGCTCGCTCGACGCGCTGCCGCGCATCATGGGGACGGCGCCCACCGGCGAGCCCCAAGCCGAGCTGTGGCTGGGCGCCCATCCCAGGGGACCGGCGGTTTTGCGGCGCGGCGAATCGCATCGACCGCTCGACCAGGTGATCGCCGCCGACCCGGTGGGCGAACTGGGTGCCGACACCGCGCGGCGCTACGGCGGCGAGCTGCCGTTCCTGCTCAAGATTCTGGCAGTGGCGCAGCCGCTGTCGCTCCAAGCCCACCCCGACCGCGGCCAAGCGCAAACGGGGTTCGACGCCGAAAATCGCCAGGGCATCCCCATCGGCGCCGGCCACCGGTCGTTTAGCGACCGCAATCACAAGCCGGAGCTGATTTGCGCGCTCGAGCCGTTCACCGCGCTCTGCGGGTTCCGGGCCCCGAGCGCCGCGGCGGCACTGCTCGATTCGCTCGCGGTGCCGAAACTCGCCCCAGTGGTGGAATCGCTTGGCAAGGGCCGCATCGAATGGGCGCTGCGCTGGCTGCTGGAGCGTCCCCGACAGGCCGCGGCCGAGATCGCCCTCCAGTCGGCAGCGGCCTGTGCCCGGCCAGGCCCATATCACGGGGAGAGGCAGTGGGCCGCTCGCATCGCGCAGCAGCATCCCGGAGACATCGGCGTGGTGATCGCCCTCATGCTGAACCTGGTCGAGCTCCAACCGGGCCAGGCCCTCTACCTGGGGCCCGGCAGCCTGCACGCGTATCTGCACGGCGTGGCGGTGGAGATAATGTCCAACAGCGACAACGTGCTGCGCGGCGGTTTGACCGCCAAGCACGTCAACGCCCCCGCCCTGTTGGCGGCCACAGACTGCCGCGCCGCCGAGGTGTCGGTGTTGGCGCCGGAGGGCCCAAACCACACGTTCCCCTCCCCGGTACCCGATTTCCGCCTCACCCGTTTGGAGGTGGCCGGGCCGGTGCTCTGCCAGCCGAGCGGGCCTGAGATCGCTCTGTGCGCCTCGGGGGAGGTACGGGTGGCGGGCCGCGAGATCGTCGGCGGAGGGGCAGTATGGCTGCCCGCGGGAACCGGTGAGTACGAGGTGTCCGGCGCCGGACTGCTTTTCCGGGCTCGGACAGGCCGGCACGGATAGGACGGATAGGGCAGCGGCGCTCGCGTCGGCAAGACTGTGACGATGGCGCTCGACCCCCGGCTACTTGAGATTCTGGCCTGCCCCGACGACAAGGGGCCGCTTTTGCACTTCTCCGACGAAGACGCTCTGTACAACCCCCGGCTGCACCGCCGCTATCTGGTGGAGGACGACATACCCAACATGTTGATCGACGAGGCTGAGACCGTGGACGAGGCCGAGCACCGCCGCCTGATGGCCAAAGCCGAGTCTGATTCCATCGCGTTGACCTTCTCGCCGTGAGCACCACAGGATGCTGATGGGAGCAGGATGCTGAATGGGAAGAGGATGCTGATGGGAGCAGGATGCTGATGGGAGGCGAGACGGAAGTGGGCCGGCGCACAGACACGCTGGGCATGTGGCCGGCGGTTAACCGGATGCCCGAGCAGATGCTCGAATCCCTTGCGCTGTGCGAGGGCTTGGGCGGGTTGCCCGACCGGTCGGAGATCGCCAATGTCCTGGTTCTGGGCATGGGGCCGGGCGGTTTCGCCGGAGACTTGCTGGCAGTGGCCGCGGGGCCGTTCATGCCGTTGCCCATCGTGGTGGTCAAGAGCTACCAGCCTCCGTCGTATGTGAACGAGCAGACCTTGGTTTTCGCGCTTTCAGCCAGCGGCGACACGCCCGAGATCGTTCAGGCTGCGGCCCAGGCCGCTGAAGCGGGAGGCCGGGTGGTGGCGGTGACCGGCGGCGGCCGGTTGGCGGAGATGGCCACCGCCTGGGGCGCCCCGCTCGTTGAGGTCGACGCGATGCCGCATCCTCCCCGGGCCGGGTTGAACATGCTTGCCGTGGCGCCCATGATCATTCTGGGCCGAATGGGGCTGTTTCCCGGCGCCGAGGAGTGGGTGCGCCGCGCTGTGGACCAGATTCGCAGCCGGCGGGACACCGTCGGGGCTCCGGCCGCTGCTCTGGCACGCAAGCTTGCAGGCACCGTGCCGCTGGTATACGGCGGCGGCGGTCTCGGGGCGGCCGCCGCCCAGCACTGGAAGAACATGATCAACACCAGCGCCAAGGCCCCGGCTTTCAGCGCAGGAGTGCCCGACCTGCTCCACAATGAGATCGCCGGATGGGGCCAGCACGGCGACATCACCCGGCAGGTGTTCAGCCTGGTGCTGTTGCGCCACGACCACGAGCACCCCGAGGTGATGCGGGGCTTCAACGTGCTGGTCGATTTGATGGACGAGGTGGTGGGCGCCGTCCATGTCGTGGCCGCAGGGGGGGAGGGCCCGGTGGCGCAGGTGTTCGACCTCATGTACCAGGGGTCGGTCGTCTCCCTGGAGATGGCTGCGGTGGTAGGACTCGACCCTGGACCGGTGCCGGCAATCGTGGCGGCGCGCCGGGCCTTGGCAGGCCGCAGCCAATGACTCCCCAGCCTGCTATCCAGCCGCCTGGCAGTCTTCAGATTCGAGGGGAATCCCAATGACCGCTGATCGCGATATTGCAGCCCGGGAATTCAAAGTGGCCGATGCTGATCGAGATCTCGCAGCCCGGGATTTCAAAGTGGCCGATCTGGCCCTGGCCGAGGCCGGGCGCAAGGAGATCCGCTTGGCCGAGCATGAGATGCCCGGCCTCATGGCCTTGCGGGCCGAGCACTTCGACCGCCAACCCCTGGCCGGGGCCCGCATCACCGGCTCTCTCCACATGACCGTGCAGACGGCGGTTCTCATCGAGACGCTCACCGCGTTGGGCGCCCAGGTCCGCTGGGCCTCCTGCAACATCTTCTCCACCCAGGATCATGCCGCCGCGGCGGTGGCCGCAGGCCCTGCCGGCACATCGGAGAACCCCCAAGGGGTTCCGGTGTACGCCTGGAAGGGCGAGACTTTGGAGGAGTACTGGTGGTGTACAGAGAAGGTGCTGCGCTGGCCGGACGGGGGCGGCCCGAACCTGATCCTCGACGATGGGGGAGACGCCACGATGCTGGTACACATGGGCGCCGACGCGGAGGCGGAGGACACTGCCGGCGACCCCGATGAGGCCGACTCCGAAGACCTCGCCGAGGTCCGCCGCCTTCTGGGCCGCACGCTGGCCGACAGCCCCGGGCTGTGGACCTCGATAGCCTGCGGCGTGCGCGGCGTGTCGGAGGAGACCACCACCGGGGTCCACCGGCTATATCGGATGAAGGCCGAAGGGACGCTGAGGTTCCCGGCCATCGACGTCAACAACTCGGTCACCAAGTCGAAGTTCGACAACCTCTACGGGTGTCGGCACTCGCTGATCGACGGCATCAACCGGGGCACCGACATGATGATCGGCGGCAAGACGGCGGTGGTGTGCGGCTACGGGGATGTGGGCAAGGGGTGCGCCCAATCGCTTCGGGGCCAAGGCGCGCGGGTGGTGG
The DNA here is from genome assembly GCA_028278785.1 of Candidatus Poriferisocius anaerobius. Classification (GTDB taxonomy): domain Bacteria; phylum Actinomycetota; class Acidimicrobiia; order Acidimicrobiales; family Bin134; genus Poriferisocius; species Poriferisocius anaerobius. The sequence continues at coordinate 3,634 of JAPYOG010000225.1, forward strand.
TCACCGAGGTGGATCCCATCTGCGCGCTCCAAGCGGCCATGGAGGGATTCGAGGTGAAGCGGCTCGAGGACGTGCTGTCCACCGCCGACCTGTTCATCACGGCCACTGGCTGTCGGGACGTGATCAGCGCCGAGCATCTGGGGCGCATGAAGCACCAGGCGGTGGTGGGCAACATCGGCCACTTCGACAACGAGATAGACATGGTCGGGCTCAACGCCCTGTCCGACGTGCAGCACATCAACATCAAACCCCAGGTGGACGAGTACGTCTTCCCCGACGGCCACTCGGTGATCATCTTGTCGGAGGGGCGGCTGCTGAACTTGGGCAACGCCACCGGCCACCCCAGCTTCGTGATGTCGTGCAGCTTCGCCAACCAGGTGCTTGCCCAGATGGAGCTGCACGCCAACGCCGAGGCCTACGGCGCCGATGTGGCCACCCTGCCCAAGGAACTGGACGAGCTGGTGGCCCGGTTGCACCTCGACGCCCTCGGAGTGCGCCTCACCACGCTGACCCCGGCCCAAGCCGAATACATGGGGGTGTCGGCCAGCGGTCCGTTCAAGGCTGGCCACTACCGGTACTGATCCCCGCTGCTGAGTCCCGCTGCGCGAGCCCCGCTGCCTGATCTCCGCTGCGCGACCCTCGGAGGGCTGAGCTGTCACTGGCCGTGCCTAGGGTGCGGGCATGCTGTTGCCACAGGTGTGCGCTGGATGCGGAGGGCCGGGGCCTTCGCCGTGTCTGCGGTGTGCATGCTCTATGCGGGCGGTGGGGGAGATGGCCCCGCCCGAGCCCCTGTCGGGTCTGTGGGCGGTGTTCGCCTATGCGGGGCCGGGCCGGGAGCTGCTGGCCCGGCTCAAGTACCGCAACCAGCGGTCGAGCGTGAGATGGCTGGCTTCGGCCATGGCGTCAGTGCTGCCCCCGGATCTGCCCGCCGGCGCGCTGACGTGGGCGCCGACGTCGCTCCAGCGGCGCCGGCGACGGGGGTTCGACCAGGCTGAGCTGCTGGCCAGGGCCTTGGGCCGCGAGGTCGGCCTGCCTGTGGTACGCCTGCTGAAGCGGGTCGACGCTGCGGGCCAGACCGGACGGAACCGGCGCCAGCGCTCGTGTGCCCCGGTGTTCGCATCTCTCCGGGCGCCGCCGACGGCAGTGCTGGTGGTTGACGACGTGATAACCACCGGCGCCACCCTTCAAGCCGCGGCCGGCGCCCTCATCGGCGCAGGCGCCGAACGGGTGGGTGCGGTGGTGGCAGGAGCGACCCCGCCGCCGTATTCGGGGTCTTGCCCATGAGTCCCGGCGAGTGTGGCTAGCATCAGATTCCACCACAGACCCCAGCCGGAAGGGAGCCGCCATGGACGTGACCATCAGCAGCAGCGGGATGCAGGTGTCGCAGCGACTAGAGGCGGCGGCCCGGACCAAAGCGGGGAAGCTGGACCGCTATCTGGCGGGCATCGAACAGGCCGCTGTTCGCTTCAGCGAGGAGAAGAACCCCCGGATCGCCGAGCCCGACGTCTGCGAGATCACGCTCGAGGGAAACGGCTATCACTTCCGCAGCCGGGTTACCGGATCCACCCCGTTTGCAGCCCTAGACGGCGCGATCGCCAAGCTGGAGCGCCAGCTCCGCCGCGCCAAAACCCGTCGCACCAATCGCCAGCACCCCTCTCGAGAGCGCCGAGCCGGCTAAACCTGCCACAGACCGCGCGATGCCATTGACAGCGCTCTTCGCGGGGCTGGGCGCGAGCTGGTGCGGGGTTTCGCCTGCTGACTGTTTGGCGGGGATGCGGCGGTAGAGTGGGGTCTGCATGAGTGTGTTCAAGAAGCTCCTGAACACCGGTGAGGGCAAGAAGCTCAAGGCGCTGGAAAGCCTGGTGCCCGACATCAATGCGCTCGAACCGGAGGTCAAGGCTCTGTCCGACGACGCGCTGCGGGCTCGCACCGGGGAGCTCCGCCAGCGTTTGGAGAACGGCCAGGACCTGCACGATCTGCTCATCGAGGCGTTCGCTGTTGTGCGGGAGGCCGCTTGGCGGGTGATCGGGCAGCGCCACTACGACGTCCAGCTCATGGGGGGAGCGGCCTTGCACTTGGGCTGGGTGGCGGAAATGCGAACCGGCGAGGGCAAGACCCTGGTGTCCACACTCCCGGTGTATCTGAACGGCTTGGACGGCAAGGGCGTGCATGTGGTCACGGTGAACGACTACTTGGCAGCGCGCGACGCCGAGTGGATGGGCGCCATCCACCGCTGGCTGGGCCTCACAGTCGGCCTGGTGGTCCCCGGCGAGCGGGGCCACGAGTTCAAGCGCCGGCAATACGGCTGCGACATCACCTATGGCACCAACAACGAGATGGGCTTCGACTATCTGAGGGACAACATGGCGATGTCGTCGGACCGCCAGGTGCAGCGGGGCCACAACTACTGCATCGTGGATGAGATCGACTCCATCTTGATCGATGAGGCGAGAACCCCTCTGATCATCAGCGGGCGCCTCGCGGAGGCCGCCAAGACGTACTACAAGTTCGCCAGCATCGTGCGGGGCCTGCGCCGCGACGTCCACTACGACGTGGACGAGGAGAAGCGCATCGTGGCCCCCACCGAAGACGGGGTTCAGGCTGTGGAACGGGCTCTGGGGGTGGACAACCTGTACGACTCGGTCAGCTCCAACCTGGTCCATCAGCTTCAAGCTGCTCTGCGGGCCAAGGAGCTGTACCACCGCGACAAGGACTACATAATCCAGCGGGGCGAGGTGAAGATCGTCGACGAGTTCACCGGTCGGGTATTGGAAGGCCGCCGCTGGTCGGAGGGGCTGCATCAGGCTGTGGAGGCCAAAGAGGGCGTCAAGATCAAAGAGGAGAACCAGACGCTGGCCACCATCACCTTGCAGAACTACTTCAGGCTCTACGACAAGCTGGCCGGCATGACCGGCACCGCGGTGAGCGAGGCCAACGAGCTGTTCAGCACCTACGGCCTGCACGTCGTGCCGATCCCCACCAATCTGCCGGTAGTGCGGGCTGACCATGGCGACCTGATCTACAAGAGCGAGAGCGGCAAGTTCGATGCCCTGGTGGACGACCTGCTGGAGCGCTACGAGCGGGGTCAGCCGGTGCTCGTCGGCACGGTGTCGGTGGAGAACTCCGAGAAGCTGGCCGACGTGCTCACCAAGCGCGGCATCCCTCACGAGGTGCTCAATGCCAAGCAGCATTTCCGGGAGGCCGAGATCGTGGCGCAGGCCGGGCGCCTGCATGCCATCACCGTGGCCACCAACATGGCCGGCCGGGGGGTTGACATCGTGCTGGGCGGCAACCCCGAGGCCATGGCTCGCCGCGACGTGGTTGCCGAGGGCTTGGACCCTGCCGGCGAGCAGGGCCGGGCCCGGGCCGCCGAGCTGATGGATAAGCACGATGCCGAGTGCCGGGCCGAGGGTGAGAAGGTTCGGGAGCTGGGCGGCCTCTACGTGCTTGGAACCGAGCGCCACGACAGCCGCCGCATCGACAACCAGCTCCGGGGCCGCTCCGGGCGGCAGGGCGATCCCGGCGAGAGCCGGTTCTACCTGTCGCTCGAGGACGACCTCATGCGGATCTTCGCCACTGGGGCTATGAACTGGGTGATGGGCAAGGCCCTGCCCGAGGACGTGCCGATCGAGGCCAAGATGGTCACCAAGGCCATCGAGCGCGCCCAGGGCACGGTGGAGCAGAAGAACGCCGAGGCCCGCAAGAACGTTCTCAAGTACGACGAGGTGCTCAACGAGCAGCGCAAGGTGATCTACAAGCGCCGAGCCCAGATCCTGTTGGGAGGCGATCTGCGGGCCGAGGCCCTAGAGCACCTGGGCGAGGCGGTGGACGCGGTGATCAACAGCCACTGCACATCGGAGGCGCCTCAAGACTGGGACCTCGAGCAGCTCGAAACCGAGATCAAGGTGCTGTGGCCCACCCAGCTCAGCTCCGGGCAAATGGGCGAGGCCGTCTCCACCAGCGGGCTGTACGACATGTTGATGGGCGAGGCGGTGGCCTACTACGAGCAGCGGGAGGCCCAGGTGGGCGCCGAGGCCATGCGGGAGGTGGAGCGCCAGATCATGATGCGCATCATCGACCAGCGCTGGCGCGAGCACCTCTATGAGATGGACTACCTCAAAGAGGGCATCAACCTGAGGGCGCTGGGCCAAAAAGACCCCCTCACCGAGTGGCAGCGGGAGGGGTTCGAGATGTTCGGCCAGATGATGGACGGCATCGCACGCGACTTCGTCACCTACATCATGCATGTGGAGGTCAACCTGGAGGCGCCGGCGGCCAAAGACGACGCCGGTACCAGCAACATCACCGAGTCGGGACCGGCCGACCCGTCGACGCGGTCTTCCCTGGCCGGTGCTTCTGCGGCGGTGGAGGCGCAGGCCCCCAGATCCAAGCAGCCGGTGGTGAAGTCGGATTTGGAGAAGACCCCTCGCAACGCCCCCTGTCCGTGCGAGTCGGGCCGCAAGTTCAAGCAGTGCTGCGGGCGCTGACTGCCTGATTTCGCGATAGCCCGTGTCTGATTTCACCGGCGACCTCGCCCTGCTCCGCTCCAAGCTCGACGAAGCCCGCCGCTATCTGCGCATCGACGACCTGATCGCCCGCCGCCCGGAGCTGGAGAACGCCGCAGCCGCCCCCGGCCTGTGGGACGACCCCGACCGTGCCCGCAAAGTGACCCGCGAGCTGTCCGAGCTGGTCGAGGACGTGGATATGTTCGCCGGCTTGGTGTCGGCCCTGGAAGACGCCGACACCTTGCAGCAGCTGGCCGCCGAGGAGAATGACGAGTCGCTCGCACCCGAGATCGCCCACATGCTGGAGTCGTTGGCCGCGGAGGTGGACGCTTTGGAGCTTCGGTCGCTGCTCGGCGGCGAGCACGACGGCTCCGATGCGGTATGCGAGATCCACAGCGGGGCGGGCGGCACCGACGCGCAGGACTGGGCCGAGATGCTGTTGGCGATGTACCGGGGGTGGGCTGAGCGCCGCGGCTTCGATTTCAAGGTCGACTCGGTGTCGGAGGGCCAGGGCGCCGGCATATCCTCGGCCGACTTCACCATTTCGGGGCGCAACGCCTATGGCCTGTTGCAGTCGGAGCGGGGAGTACACCGATTGGTCCGCATCTCCCCGTTCGACTCCGACTCCCGCCGCCACACCGCTTTCGCCCAGTTCAAGTTGGTGCCGTTCTTCGACGCGGTGTCGGACGAGGTGGACATCGAGGACAAAGACCTGCGAATCGACACTTTCCGGTCGTCGGGGGCGGGTGGACAGCATGTGAACGTGACCGACTCGGCGGTGCGGATCACCCATTTGCCCACCGGCGTGGTGGTTTCGTGCCAGAACGAGCGCAGCCAGCATCAGAACAAGGACCGGGCCATGCAGATCCTGGCCGCCCGGCTGGCCGACCTGAAGCGGGCCGAGCGGGAGGCCGAGATCGCCGGGCTGTCGGGCGACTACCAGAAGGCCGAGTGGGGCAGCCAGATACGCTCTTATGTGCTGCACCCCTACCAACAGGTCAAAGACGACCGCACCGCGGTGACCATCGGCAACGTGGAAGCGGTGCTGGCCGGCGACATCGACGAGCTGATCGAGGCATACCTGCGCTGGCGGCGCATGGCCTGAGCCAGCCCCGGTTGGCCAAGGGCTCGCCAGGGGCACGGGCGTCGTCTATGGGCATGGGTGGCGCCGGGGCATTCGCCAGGCGGTGGTTCGCCAGCCGCGCCTGCCGGCGGTGGTAGCCTGAGATGAGCTTCCCGCCCGGCGAAGGGAGGGTTCTCGGCCGGACCACAGTTTGGAGCTCATGGCCCATGATCAGACTGGAGAATGTCACCAAGGTGTACAAGGGCGAAGTCCTCGCCCTTCAGAACGCTTCCTGCGAGGTGCAGCGGGGAGAGTTCGTGTTCCTGGTGGGTCCATCTGGCTCGGGCAAGTCCACGTTCATGCGCTTGCTCAACAAAGAGGAGAAGCCCGACCGGGGCCGGGTTTTCGTGGCCGGAAAGGACATCGGCGAGCTGCCCGGCTGGAAGGTGCCGTTCTTGCGCCGCAACATCGGCTGCGTCTTCCAGGATTTCAAGCTGCTGCCCAACAAGACGGTTGCGCAGAATGTGGCATTCGCGCTGGAGGTGATTGGGCGCCCCCGGAGCATGATCAAATCCAAAGTCCCCGCCATCTTGGAGCTGGTGGGCCTGTCCAAGAAGATGCACAACTATCCCGACGAGCTCTCAGGCGGCGAGCAGCAGCGGGTGTCCATCGCCCGGGCTTTCGTCAACCGGCCTTTGATATTGCTGGCCGATGAGCCCACCGGGAACCTCGACCCCAACACCTCGCTGGGCATCATGACCCTGCTCGACCGCATCAACCGAACCGGCACCACGGTGCTGATGGCCACCCACGACCGCGGCATCGTCGACAAGATGCGCCGCCGGGTGGTGGAGCTGGATCGGGGCCAAATCGTGCGCGACCAATCCCGCGGCGTCTACGAATAGGCCATGGGCGCAAGCGGCAGGCGCAGATCGGCGGGCGGGCCCAGATGAACCTCAAGTTGGACTACGTCCTGCGGGAGACCGCCGGCAACTTCCGCCGCAACATCACCCTCACACTGGCCACCGTTATCACCGTCACCATCTCTTTGACGCTTCTGGGCGCCGCGCTGCTGTTCGGCGATGCGGTGGACAACGCCACCGTCCGCTGGAAGGACGGCGTGGAGTTCATCGTGTTCATGGACCCCGACATAAGCCCTGAACTGGAAGCCGATGTCCGCCGCCAGCTTGAGGACTCCCCGGAGGTCGGCGGATTCACCTACATCGACAAGGACGAAGCCTACGCCGAGGTGCAGGATCTGCTGGGAGACTCTCCTGAGCTTGTGGAGGTTATCTCCGCCGAGAGGCTGCCCGCCTCGTTCCGGGTTAAGCCCACCGACACCCTGCCCGAACGGGTAGACGAGCTCGCCGCCGCCTTCCGTACCCAGCCTGGGGTGGCCAGGGTGGTGACGGCCAGCGAGACCATCCGGGCTATCGAGGATCTGTCCAGCGGTCTGCGCCAGCGGGTGATCATCATCGCCATCGTCTTGCTGGTGGCCGCGGCTGTGCTCATCTTGAACACCATCCGCATGGCGCTGTTCTCCCGCCGACGGGACATCGAGGTGATGAAGCTCGTGGGCGCCACCAACTGGTTCATCAGGGTTCCGTTCATGTTCGAGGGCCTCGTGCAGGGGGTGGTCGGCGGGATCGTCGCCATTCCGCTCATCTGGCTGACCAACAACTTCTACAGCGTCATCAACGAAGACGTCTCCCTGGAGCTGTTGCGCGGCTTCACGGTCGATCCTGCTCGGGTCTGGGTGCTGGGTTTCCAGATGGTTGGGCTCGGCGCCATCGTGGGCACGGTTGGATCAGGCATCGCCGTCAGCCGCTTCTTGGATTCTTAGGCCCGCAGGCATAGTAGCTTCGCGGGCGAAGCCTTCGGCCGCGACGGCCCAAGGCGGGGGAAAGGAGCAGCACATGGCCCATGAGGTTAGAGCTGTGGTGGCCGGGGCCAAGGGCGAGCCGGTCGGCATCAAGACCATCGAGGTGCCCGACCCGGGGCCCGGAGAGGTCCTCGTGGCTGTGCAGGCCTGCGGCGTGTGCCACACCGACCTGCACTATCGGGAGGGGGCCATCAACGACGAGTTCCCGTTCTTGCTGGGCCATGAGGCGGCCGGGGTGGTGGAGTCGATTGGCGAGGGCGTGGACAATGTGGCCCCCGGCGACTTCGTGATCCTCAACTGGCGGGCAGTGTGCGGCAACTGCCGGTCGTGTCTTCGGGGCCGCCCTTGGTACTGCTTCGCCACCCACAACGCCGCTCAGAAGATGACGCTGGACGGCCGGGAGCTGTCGCCCGCTTTGGGCATCGGGGCATTCGCCGAGAAGACCCTGGTGGCCGCGGGCCAGGCCACCAGGGTTGACCCCCGCGCCCGCCCCGAGGTGGCCGGGCTGATCGGCTGCGGGGTGATGGCCGGGTTGGGCGCGGCCATGAACACCGGCGGAGTGGGCCGGGGCGACTCGGTGGCGGTGTTCGGCTGCGGCGGCGTCGGCGACGCCGCAATCGAGGGATCCCGTCTGGCCGGCGCCCACACCATCATCGGGGTGGACATCGACGACACCAAGCTGGAGTGGGCCCGGGAGTTCGGCGCCACCCACACCGTCAACTCCTCCCGGGAGAACCCGGTGGAGCGGATTCGCGAGCTCACCGGCGGCAACGGGGTGGACGTGGCCATCGAGGCCATCGGGCTGCCCCAGACCTACGAGCAGGCCTTCTACGCCCGGGACTTGGCTGGGATGGTGGTGCTGGTGGGAGTGCCCAACCCGCAGATGCGCATCGAGCTGCCGATGATCGAGGTGTTCGGCCGCGGCGGCGCGCTCAAATCATCGTGGTATGGAGACTGCCTGCCGTCCAGGGACTTTCCCATGCTGATCGACTTGCACCTCCAAGGGCGTCTGAACCTGGGGCGATTCGTCTCCGAGACCATCTCCCTGGATGACGTGGAGGAGGCATTCCACCGGATGGAGCAGGGGGAGGTGCTCCGCTCCGTCGTGGTGATCTAGCGGTGATGCTCCAAGGCTCGCCGGGCGGAGCAGTCTCGCCGACCAGTTGAACTTCTCAGGGGCCATGGGTACCCTGTTGGTTGCGAGTGGGGTTCACGGGGCCTGTGTTAATCGAGCCGATCGCCGATCTGCTCTTGACGGAAACCTCCGAAATGCCCGACATAACCCTGACAACGGCAGCGACAACGATCATCGCGGTGGCAGTGCTGCTGGCTGTGCTGTGCATCGCTGTCCGCCTGCTGCGCTCTCGCCGCTCCGCCCCGCTCCACCCTGACAAGGACTCCGGTCCCGGCCCCGGTTTCACCTATGCCCTGGTTCCCCCCAAGGGCCATCCCGACCGCGTCGGCGCCGAGCAGCAGGGCTCCTGGCAGTGGTGTTTGGCATTCATCCCCGAGGAGACCGCCGACGGGGGATCGGCCATGCCGCCGTGGTGGGCGCCGGCACCGCCGTGGGACTCTGCTGCTGAAACAGGCCGGAGTTTCACCGAAGACGCCGAAGCCCTGTGCGCCATGTTCGAGGAGACCAGCGACTATCCGGTGGCGAAGTCCAAAGCCGGCTGATCCCCGGCGATTGCCGCTCTGCATGCCGGCCGGGGGGCTGGTGATCCATCATTGGGCATGGCCGGGGGAGCAGGCGACCACCACGAGAGCCGGCGGCTGGCCATGGTGCGCAAGCAGATCAAAAGGCGCGGCATCAGCGATCCGCGGGTTCTCGCCGCCATGGAATCGGTTCCCCGCCACCGATTCGTGTCCCGGTCTTTGGCCGGCGACG
>JAPYOG010000226.1 GCA_028278785.1 Candidatus Poriferisocius anaerobius
GTTGGTATGTCGATGGGGGACAGGATGCCGCGGGATGCGAGAGCAGACAGGGCAGTGCGGGCGCTGCGCTCGCTAGTGCCGAGCAGATCGGCGACGTCGCCTGCACTCAACAGCGGGCAGGCGGGCATCGGCGAGCCGCAAAGCTGCACAGGCCCGCTCGCCGGCCCGCGCAGCAGAGGCGGACAGCTCCATTGGGCGCTCCCGGAGAAGGGCCGGGACCCACGCCCGGACCGGTCGGCCATTCCAGTCGACCTCAACCGAATATCCCGAACAGTCTTCCGAATCTTCGGTTGTTTCGACTGGCTGGTTCAGCCCTTGAGCCGGCGCAAGTCGGCCACAGCCTGTTTGAGGGCATGGGCCGCGGCATCCACGTCTTCATCGGTTGTGGACCATCCCACCGATAGCCGCAGCGAGTGGTGGGCGTCCACACCCATGGCTTCCAGCACCGGCGACGGCGCCAGCGACTCGGAGGCGCAGGAGCTGCCCGAGTGGGCCGCCACCCCGTCCCGGTCCAGCGCGATCAGCACGGCCTGGGGTTCCACATCGCTGATGCCCAGGCACACCAGATGGGGGAGGCGCTGGGTGGGATGTCCATACAGCGTGACGCCCTCAATGCCCTGGGCGAGATCGCGCAGCTTGTCCGACTGGGATCGCGCCCGGCCGGCCTCCTGCTCCAAGCCGTCGCCGTGGAGCGCCGCGCACACCGCGGCGAAGCCGGCGATGGCCGCGCCGTTCTCCAATCCCGCTCGCCGGGCCCGTTCCTGCTCGCCCCCTTCCAGCAGCGGCATAAGGCGCAGCCCCCGGCGCACCAGCAAGGCCCCTATACCGGGAGGACCTCCGAACTTGTGGGCGCTGATGGACATCAGGTCGGCGCCGGTCTGCTGGAAGTCGATGGGAACCCGGCCGGCAGCCGCGGCAGCATCGACATGGATCAGCACATCGGGCGAACGCTGCCGACAGGCGGCTATCACCTCGGCCACAGGCTGGACCGTGCCCACCTCGTGGTTGGCCCACTGGCAGTGTACGGCGTCGGTGTCGGGCTCGATGGCCGCGGCGATCTCGTCGGGGTGTACTCGGCCCGCGCTGTCCACCCCGACCACGGTGGTGCGCCGGTGCCGGGCTGAGAGCCGTTGAGCCGACAGCCGCACTGCTGAGTGCTCTACCGCGCTCAGAACTTGGTGGGTGCCCCGGTGCGATGCCCCCCAGACAGCCGCGGCGATCGACTCGGTTGCGCCGCTGGTGAAGACCACTTCTCGGGAGCGGGCGCCGAAGAAGTCTGCCACCTGCTGGCGGGCCTCCTCGATTCCATAGCGGGTTGCGAGCGCCTCGGTGTGCATGCGCGAGGGGTCTCCGTGGTCGGCGGCCCACCACCGGCTCATGGCAGCCACCGCCTCGGGGCGAATCGGCGAGGTGGACGCGTGGTCGAGGTAGCGGCGGCGGCTCACGGCACTCAAACTGCTACAGCACTGGGGTGCTCACGGCACAGGGATTTCAGAGCAGATACCGTAATCTACCGGCATGGCTCCCCCAGGCGACACACCCGCACCGCCGAGTCGGACCATCCCCTTTGCCGACCCGGCCTCGAAGACACGGGTGCTGTTGATCGCCTCGGGAAAGGGCGGTGTGGGCAAATCGTCGGTGACGGTGAATCTGGGGGTGGCCTTGGCAGCCGCCGGGCATCGCACAGCGGTGGTCGACGCCGATGTGTGGGGCTTCTCCGTGCCCCGGATGCTGGGTATCGAACAGCTCCCTGAAATGGCGGGGGAGAGGATCGTGCCCCCGGAGGCCCACGGTGTGCGCTGCATCTCCATGGGGTTCTTCGCCGAGGAAGACCAAGCGGTGATCTGGCGGGGCCCCATGCTCCACAAGGCGCTGGAGCAGTTCCTCACCGACGTGACCTGGGATGATCCCGATTTCCTGCTGGTCGACCTGCCCCCAGGCACTGGCGACATCTCCATCTCGCTGGCCCAGTTCCTGCCCCGCTCCGAGGTCTATGTGGTAACCACCCCCCAGCCCGCCGCCCAGCGGGTTGCCCAGCGGGCCGCGTTCATGGCCCAGAAGGTCAACCTCTCGGTTCGGGGAGTGGTTGAGAACATGAGCTGGTTCACCGGCGATGATGGGAAGCGGTATGAGCTGTTCGGCGCCGGAGGAGGCCGGGAGCTGGCCGACCGTCTCGGTGTTCCCCTGATCGGGCAGGTGCCGTTGATCCCCGCGCTGCGAGAAGGGGCTGATCGGGGCTTGCCCATCGCAGCGCAAGCCCCGGACTCGGAGGCGGGCCGGGCGTTCTCAGCCATGGCCGCCCACCTGCTGGACAATCCCCCGCCCCGGCGGATCCACAGGCCTGAGCTCAAGATCAGCTAGCAACTCAAGATCAATTAGCAAAAGGAAGCACCATATGCACGTTCGCATCGGCGTGATTCAGAGCCAAAAGGAGATCGAGGTAGAGCTCGACTCCGGGGCCAGCATGAGGTCGGTCAAGAAGTCCATCGCCTCGGGCCTGGCGGCCGGCAGCATGCTTTGGCTGACCGACAATCGGGGCCGCGAGGTCGGGGTGCCGGCGGCCAGCGTGGCCTATGTGGAGATCGACCCGTCGGCGACCGGTCGGTCCATCGGCTTCGGGAGCTGAGCGCCCCGGTTTGGCGGGCCTGTGATACCAGTGCCCACCGGTCAATAGGCTTGCTTGATGGCGAGCCTGGAAGAACTGGCCCCCGGTCTCGCCGCGTCGCGCCTCAACCATCTCCAGAGGCTCATGCGGACATGGGCGCCGCTGGCCGACATCTCCTTCGCCGACCTGCTCTTGTACGTGCCGATTGACTGTGCGCCCACCGGCTCGGAGAGTGGCGGCCCACCGGCGCAGAGCCCCGGCGGCTACGCCATCGCCGGGCAGATCCGGCCCACCACGGCCCGCTCGATGCATCGCAGCAACCTCTTGGGGTCGGTGTACACCACCGAGCAGCGTCCTCTGGTTGACGTGGCCTTTCGGGAGGCCCGGATCACCGACGGCGGGCGCATCGGCCATGCCGAGCAGCCCCGCATTCGCACGCTGGCAGTGCCGGTGAAGTGCTACGGCGAGGTGGTCGCGGTGATGGCCCGGGAGTTCGACCCCGACACGCAGCGCAATCCCGGTGAGCTGGAGATGAGCTACTTCAAGATTTTCCGGCGGCTGGCGGCCATGATCGCCGAGGGCGAGTACCCGTTCCCCGTAGACGACATCGAGACGGAGGAGTCGCCTCGGGTGGGCGATGGATTGATGCTGCTGGACGCCTCGGCGCGGGTGCAGACGATCTCTCCCAACGCCGCTTCAGCGCTGCACCGCATCGGCCTTCACGGTGTGGTGGAGGGCCGCCGCCTGGTGGAGATCGGCCTTGAGCAGCGTGCCATCAGGTCGGCCTTCGCATCCAGGCTGCCCCAGACCGAGGAGATCCAGCACGGCGATCTAGGCACGGTGGTGCTTCGCTGTCTGCCCTTGGTCGGCAGGGGTGAGCTGACCGGGGCGTTGGTGCTGATGAGGGACATCTCGGAGCTGCGTCGCCGCGACCGCCTGCTGATGTCGAAAGACGCCACCATTGCCGAGATACACCACCGCGTGAAGAACAACCTCCAGACGGTGTCCTCCCTATTGCGATTGCAGGGGCGCAGGGTCACCGCCGCAGAGGCACGGGATGCCATCGAGGAGTCGGTGCGGCGCATTCGAGCCATCGCCATCGTCCACGAGATCTTGTCGCGTCACGCCAGCAGCGATGTGCCGTTCGTGGAGATCGTGCGATCCCTGGTGCGGATGGTGGAGGAGGGTCTGACCGGGCCAGACTGCCCTGTGGAGTTCAAGGTGCGCGGAGATGCCGGAGAGCTGGCGGACGATGTGGCGACGCCGCTGGCGGTGGTGCTCAACGAGTGCTTGCAGAACGTGGTGGACCACGCCTATCCCGAGCCGCCGGGCGGGCAGGTGCGGATCGAGTTGGACAACGACGGTGATCAGGTGCAGGTTCGGGTGATCGACGACGGTGTGGGCTTGCCGGAGGCATTCGGCACGGCTGACGCTGACGGGCTGGGAATGGCGATCGTGCGGAGTTTGGTGGGCGCCGACCTGCGGGGGAGCATCACGATGAGCCAGGGCCAGGGGCGCCCGCCTCGTCCGGGCACCGTCGTGGAGGTGTCCATTCCCTTGCTGGGGGCTGCCCCCGCGCACCGCTAGGCGGGGATGACCGCGACTCGGCGCTGCTCGGCCAAGCGGAGGCGGCGCATTTGCCGGCGCTCTTCCTCCGACGCGCCCCCCCAGACACCGGAGTCCTGGTTGGTGACCAAGGCGAATTCCAGGCAGGCGGGCCGTGAGGCGCAGGTCTCGCAGACCACCTTGGCCGACTCGATCTGCTCCAGCGCCAACCCCGTGCTCCCGACCGGGAAGAACAGATCCGGGTCGGTGTCGCGGCAGGCGGCATTGCAGCGCCAGTCATCAGCCGGGTTCTGTAATTCGAATAGCAAACCCTTGGAAATCACGCAGGCACAAGGATAGGGGTGCTCTACTGGTGTGGCAAGAGGGGCTGATGATGAATTTGTTATTGTTCGGTGCTCGTGATGGCCGTGTGAGTGTGGATCCCGCTCACAGGTTGGCAAGATTGCTGCTGTGAGGGTGATCGCCCATCGTGGGGCGTCGGCTGTTGAGCGGGAGAACACGCTGGAAGCGTTTCGCGAGGCGGTGCGCCTGAGCGCCGATGGCATAGAGATGGACGTCAGGCGGACGGCCAACGAGGTGCTGGTGGTGCATCACGACGCCCATCTGCCCGATGGGCCGGCCATCATCGACCTGCAAGACGACCAGCTTCCCGTCTGGGTGCCGACGCTGGCCGAGGCCATGGAGGTGTGCAGGGCGCCGGCCTCAGAGCGGGCGTTCATGATCAACATCGAGATCAAGAGCGCGCCCGGCGACCCCGACTACGACGCCGACCACCAGGTTTCTGCCGCGGTGGCCGGATTGGTGCTGGGGTGGGGAATGGGGGATTCCGGCGGCGAGGTGATCGTGTCGTCGTTCGACATGGAGGCCCTCAACCGGATCAGGGCCATCGATCCCGGCATCTCCACCGCCTATACGGCCTTCGAGGTGTTGGCGCCCGAGCTGCTGGTAAGCCGGGTGGCGGCAGGGGGCCACGCCGCCATCCACCCCTATGTGGCCTCAACCAGCCAGGCCCTAGTGGACGCCGCCCACGCCGCTGGCC
>JAPYOG010000227.1 GCA_028278785.1 Candidatus Poriferisocius anaerobius
CCGACGCCGTGCTCACCGCCAAGCTGGCCCGGGAGGCGCTCGAGACCGACTGGATCAAACTGGAGGTGATCGCCGACGACATCACGCTGCTCCCCGAGTGCATCGAGCTGGTGGACGCGGCCGAGACTTTGGTGGACGAAGGCTTCACCGTGATGGCCTACACCAACGACGACCCCGTTCTGGCCCGGCGCCTTGAAGACCTGGGTTGCGCCTCGGTGATGCCGCTGGGGGCCCCGATCGGGTCGGGGCTGGGCATCCGCAATCCCCACAACATCGAGATGATCGCCGAGCAGTCGTCGGTGCCCGTGGTGCTGGACGCGGGCATCGGCACCGCCTCCGACGCCGCTTTGGCCATGGAATTGGGCTGCGACGCGGTGATGGTGGCCTCGGCCATCACCCGAGCCCGCGACCCCGAGCAAATGGCCACCGCAATCAGGCTGGCCACTGAGGGAGGCCGGCGGGCCAGGCTGGCCGGTCGAATGCCCAAGCGGTTCGGCGCCGAAGCCTCCACTTCCAGCCAGGGCCGTGCCGAGTTCTGATCCGCATCGCAGCGGTCGGATGGAAGGCCGGGTGCGCCCCGTGCGCGCACCTTCACCGAGCGCAGATCACCGGCGGCCCTTCAGCCCGAAGCAAGCGCTGGCCTCCGAGCTGCTCGTGCTCACCGATGTGGTGCTGAGCGCTCCGGCGGTGATCTTCCGGGCCAAAGGCCGCCCCCCGCAGGTCCGGCGCGAGCTGGCCAAGCTCATGCGAGACCGCACCGACTGCCTCATCCTGGCCTCCATGATCGACCCGGCAGCCGACGGGGTTCACCTCACCGGTTTCGACCACTATCCCAAGGTGTACCGGGGCATCGTCGGACGGTCGTGCCACGGCCTCGACGAAGTGCGCCAAGCCGAGCTCGAAGGGGTGGACTATGTAACCGTCTCCCCCGTGTTCGAGACCGAGTCGAAACCCGGCTACGGCCCGGCGCTGGGACTGGGCGGACTGGGGCGGATCGCCCGGCAAGCCCATGTCCCGGTGTACGCCCTGGGCGGGATCGACGCAAGCCGGGTGGCCGCGTGTCGAGACGCCGGAGCGGCCGGCGTGGCGGTGCAGGGGGCGGTGGCCCGCAGCCCCGACCCTCAGGAGACCATTGCCGCCCTCTTGGACGCATGGCACACGGGATGAACCCACCCGTGGTGCTGACCGTGGCCGGATCGGACTCCTCAGGCGGCGCGGGCGTGGCCGCCGACCTGGCCACGTTCGCGGCGCTGGGGGTACACGGAACCGCTGTGATCACCGCGGTGACCGCCCAGAACACGGTGGGCGTTCAGGGGCTGCACCCCGTCCCGGCCGATTTCGTGGCCCGCCAACTCGACTCGGTGCTCGACGACCTGCCGGTGGCCGCCGTCAAAACCGGGATGCTGGCCAACCGGGACATCATCGCCGTGGTGGGCGACTACGCCGCGGCCGGGCGGCTGCCCAACCTGGTGGTCGACCCGGTGATGGTGTCGTCCACTGGGAACCGGCTGCTTGAAGCCGAGGCCGAGTTGGCTTATTGGGAGTTCCTCGGGCACGCAACAGTGGCTACACCCAATGCCCGAGAGGCACTGGTGTTCCGCGATGTGGGCGACCTTGAGGAACCATCCGATCTTGCGGCCCTGTGCCCAGGCTCAATGGTGATAACAGGAGAAGCCACCGCCACCGACTTCATATTCCATGACGGCGGGTGGGTCGAGCTGTCTGCTGAGGCGATCGACACAGACAACGACCATGGCACGGGCTGCACTTTCTCCGCTGCCGTAGCCGCAGGGCTGGCAGCGGGGATGACCCCCATGGACGCGATCACCGGCGCCAAGGAGTTCGTCCGCGAATGCCTCAAGCGCTCCGCAAAATGGAACCTCGGCACCGGACCAGGACCGGTGGCACACCTGCTGGACTAGCGGCGCGCAAGGTCGGGGTGTGCAGGGTCAGAGAAAGCCCTGGCAGGCTGCGCGCCAATTATTAGACCGGTCGTGTGGCCGCCCCAAAATCCCAACTTCATAGAGAAGAGCCCCATAAGGCTTGCAAATCAACACACGCCTTGTACAGGACCCGTTCGAGCTGGAGATCTGGTGGGATGCCGTCGCGTCGTTGGTAGTTGGTGAACGTGCAGTCGGTGGGTTCAAAGCAGTAGAGGCCGACGGCATCAAGGACTTGCTGTGCGGTTGAGGCCCATGTGAGAGTTCGCTCAAAATCGCTGTCGCTGATGACCCGAACAGCGATGAAGAAGTAGATCTTCGGTTCCACCGAACGGAGCCAGGTAGTCAGATCACCTCCGCCAGGGCCTCCAGCACGTGGAGCAGTCCCGCTCATCGTTTGGCGTCTGTCGAATTCCCCTTTCAAATCAATGCACTTGAAGGCAAGTTCTTTGACCCGTTTGTCGATATCGGCTGATCCGGGGCGCCCACTCTCTCTCTGCCTCGGTGAGTTGATGTGCTTGGGTGTCCCCATCATCTTCGCCTCGAGCATGAACCGGAGATCCCCTTCTGCTGGGTAGACACAGTCGAGGTTGTGTTTGGGCACGATCAGCCCAGGTACGGGCTGGCGAGACGTCAGAAGCTGAACGCCAGAGCACTGCTTGAGGAGCAAGACAAGCAGATCGTTGAAAAAGTCGCCTTTGCCGTTCTGGATGTCAGCAGCAAGATCCGACTTCTCGTCGTCTGTCATATCTGCGCCGACAGATGCGGCGACGGAAGCGTCGAACTGAGACATGGAGAGGAGGAACGCCTGTTCTACTTGGTTCCAACTTGTATAATCCTCAGCCTCTGCGGCGGCATACACGTCCATGAACGATGCACAACGCTGACTCGTAGCCCACCGAGCGTTGATTGGAGCGGGCATCTATTAGCTCTTCCCGTCAACTTCTGCTCAACTGAAAGTCGCCATGAGAGAGTCCGCCAATCAGATCGACGTCTCTGGTCACTCCATAGGCCTCTGCCGCGGCTTCAGTCGCAGCACAACGGTCCCGCTCTCTGAAGGCGCTTCGTAGACATTCCTTCAAGCTCAAGTTGATAGAATTAGGCGCGGGTACTCGAATCTTGCGCAAGTATTGCGCCTGAAATCGGTAGGTACCACCTCGCATTTTGACACAGTAGGCACCAACAAACAGATTGGCGATATCAGATAGTAGTAACCCGCCGAGTACTTCAAGATCCCAAGCGTCGGAAACGATATAGTAGAGGTTGTGGTGAGGATAGAAGCCACCAGGGTCCAAAACGGGGTGGGAAAGCGCCTTGATATCTGGAAGCAACAGCTTAGGCCGATCAATGAGTTCAGGATCAATCCGGTCAATGGTCCGATACCAGCCTTCCGGCTGTTTTCGCGCGACGTGTCGAGACCGAAGTATCTTGCTGTGTCGTTCATAGTGATCCGCCAGTCCTGGGTAGTCATCTAGAACTACAAGTCCATTCTCACCCCAGGGGTTGATCAAGTGCTTTCCCGACCATTCAAGATAACCTGTCGCTATATCTCTTGCGGTCAGAAGCGGAAGCAGACGATCAGTCTCCACCCCTTCAGCCTCAGTCTGGATATAGATCTCGTCGCATCCCGTGGCAACGCCGATGCCAACTCGTGTGCCCGTTCGAGAATCTTCAAGTGGATCGAACTGCTTTTCAAGATTGGCCAATAATTCAAGCGTATTCGGGGACCCTGCCGGCCATAGATCAGCACCCTCGAACCAGCTTGTCAACTCCCCCGCTTCAAAACCCCGAGATGCTGGCAATGCCTGCTGTGGATTGTGTAGCCAATCAAGTATCAAAGAGGCTTCATGTTGATCGAAGAAAGCGTTGGCATCCACAACCCGCACAGGACCTTGTACACCATTTCGAAGCATTGTGATCGCCGGGTATGCCGACACCTCTTCTTCGAAAGCATCAACATCATGCATGACCATGACTGAGTCCACAGCATACCGGCTCGACACCAATTTACGGAGATATGTACCGTACTGATTCCGCATCCACCGATCAGCACAGATGTAGGCCAGCCGCCCCTCAGGACCAAGCAAAGACAAGCCCTTCTCGAAGAACCCTATGTAGATATCTGCGCGGCCTCGCATGGTTGACCACCTAGACCGATAAGCATCGCTGACTTCCCCGGGGACATCCTCAAGACGGACATACGGCGGATTCCCTACTACAAAATCAACAGGGCGTACCGGCTCTTCGCTCAGCAGGAAATCACCCGTTGCAACCCACCGCTGGGCAAGCCGCTCTGCGCTCTCAAGGATCTCACCCAAATCGATCAGTTTGGCCACCACCGCCTTGCGCGCGATTTCGGCATTGTGGTCAAGCAGATCGAATCCGGCGATGGCACCCTCCAGCTCGGACAGCGGACGCCCATAAGCGGCGCATGACTGGGCAAGCCTCTCGACAATTGGAAGAAGAAACGCCCCACGGCCGCACGATGGCTCCACAATCACCTTTGCCCCCAAGTCGGCGTCGGGCGTGTAACCCACAAGGTCAAGCATCAGCTCGACAACCCACTGCCGTGTGAACACCTCGCCGTGTTCGCCTTGAGAGTCGGACCTGGCATTCGGCCTCTGAGACTCCAAGAGCGGCAGCTGCCGGGCACCGCTCACCCCGCACCTCCTGCGCTGTGCAAACCACACGGGTGGAATCTCATATCAATACATTAGCGACGCGCGATGACAACTGCCGTCACGCCTGTTCAAGGCCCTGGAGCGAGTTGGAGGATCATCGCGGTGACCGCACAGAACACGGTGGGCGTGCAGGTCTCGGGGATGGGAGGGGTCCGGTCACTGGACCTGTAGTAATCTGCTATCCGACATAGTGGTGACGCGGTCTAGGGGAAGGCGGTAAGCGTGGTCGGACTGGCAGGCGTGTACGGCGGTCTTCGGAGTTGGTCTGGGGCGAAAGTCTCGAATAGCTGGCCCACCGCAGTTGCGTCAAGCGACAGGTCGGCTGCGTCCAAGCCGAGAAGATGTGCTGCGATTCCAGTGTCGGCGACATGCACCTTGGGCGACCGCGTGAGCCGGTAGAGGCGCTTGTCGTGCCACGCAGGAACACGCACGATGATCGAAAGGTCTTCGAGCAGGCCGAGATGGGCGTCATAGGTTTCGCCCCGACTCTTGCGCTATAGGTTTCACAGCACATTACCTATGCGATTTCCACTACATCCATTATATGATTCGCGCCATCTTCGTGGTCGCGACAGGGCTTCCGCTTCGGCGGCGCTATGTCTGCGACACACCACTAGTGGTCCGTCTGTGAATTGGCAGGGGCGGATTGCGACGGCAGCGCCGTTCCTCGCAAGGCGCACCAACGCAGCCATACTCCCAAGCGTACGGCAAGGAGGGGCAACGCCGCGAGGGGCGGCGATGCCTAGCAGGACGCCCTGACCAATTTGCAGACGGACCACTCGGCGCGTCCTGCGGGCGCCAGTTGCAGCGCCTCGGGATAGCCGCCCGCGCGGCCCATACCATGGTGCCATCGGCAATAGGTGGTCGACTTCGACGGCCACGGTGGTGAGCCGCAATTCGTAGCGCTCCAAACGAGAGTGGCGGCACTGGGGCTGCCCCTCTTTTGGTCTGCGGTGAGCGGTTTGGGCTGCGGCCCGGGCTGCTCGTGGTGTTTTGGAGTTAGCCAGTGTAGGCGACGTCGCCTTGGGCCTGGTTGCTGGCGAGGCCGCTGCTCCAGGCGAGGACGAGGCCGAGCTGTTGTTCGGCGCCGATGGCGACGGTGACGGTGGTCGTTGTCTGATCGGCTGAGAGGTTGACGAAGATGTTCCGGCCGAGGTTGCCGTCGCGCAGCGGGGTGAGGAGGATGATCGGGCGGCTGGCGGGGATGCAGCTGAGGCTGACCTCGAAGTCGACGGTGGCGTCGCTACGGCTGGCGGTGGGGCTGCTGATGAGCAGCGTCGGGCGGCCGGCGCAGGCGGCCAGCGGCACCTGATCGGGCTGGTCC
>JAPYOG010000228.1 GCA_028278785.1 Candidatus Poriferisocius anaerobius
CGGTGCTGAACCTTCCGTGGCTGGCCGACAGCCTGCCGTCGCTGCTCGGGGATCGGCCGGGGGGCAGCAGCGGAAACTCTTGGGCAGAGATTCTGCGATTCGACACCGGGCCCTTCGGCGACAGCAGGCTGGGCTGGGCGTTGCCGGCGGCGGCCCTCCTGCCCCTGGCTGTGGCCCAGGATTCCCGGCTGGCGTGGGCCGTTCGGGGGTGGACGCTGTACCTGGCCGGCGCTGCTGCGGCCCTGGCTGCGGAGAACGACTGGTCGCCGGTGCCCCTTCCCCGTCCTGAGGTGGTGCAAGTGCCCGGCGCGCTGGGGCTGGCCATCGCGGTGGCTATGGGGGTGGCCGCTTTCCAGGTGGACGTGCGCCGCCATCGCTTCGGGTGGAGACAGGTGGTGCCGCTGTCGGCGGCGGTTGCGCTGATAGCCGGCATGCTGCCGGCGTTGGCCGCAGTGTCGCCCGGCGACTGGAACGCCACCGGCGACGACTACACCAAGGCGGCGCCGTTCGCGTCCGAGGAGGGTGCAAATCAGCCAGGAGGCAGCCAGATGGTCTTGTGGCTCGGCCATCCCGACGTGATCCCGTTGGGAAGCTGGGAGTTGGACAGCCGCCTCTCGTTCGCCCTTTCCGACGGCGCTCGATTTCCCACGGTGGCCCAGCGTTGGGCGGGTCCGTTGGACGACGGCACGCGTGAAGTGGGCCATGCCGTGCTCAATGCCCAGTCGGCGGGCACGAATCGCTTGGGCGCGGAACTGGCCCGATGGGGCATCGGCACCGTTCTTGTGCCTGAGCGGCTGGCGCCGCCCCCCTATGGCGACCTCGTGCACCCCGCCCCCGAATGGCTGTTCGACTTGCTGGACGGCCAGCTCGACCTTGTCCGCGGGGGGCTCACCGCGGGCATCGCCGGCTATCGCAACACTGCCTTGGCGCACATGCCCCCTCAGCGCTCATCGGGGGCTGAGCAGGTTGGCAGCGCGATGGCATCTGCAACCGGCGACTCCGCATCGCCGCTGAGCAGGCTCTGGCTGGCTGTCCAAGTCGCGATGTGGGTGGCGGCGCTGGTCGGACTCGCCCGGCTGAGCACTGGCGGGGACTGGCGCCGGTCAGGCACTCGAAAGCCGGATCGGCGAGCAGCAGCCTGGCGCCGGTCAGTCACTCGAAAGCCGGATCGGCGGGCAGCAGAGGTTGGCACACGGTGACGGGCGCCGGAAGCCCGCAAGAAGCGGCTGTTTCCCGCGGGGCCGCTCGAACTGTGCGGTGGCCCCTGGCTGCGGTGGCCGTGGCAATGCTGATCGGCCTTGCGGTGGCCGACAACCAGAGCGACCCGCAAGGCGCCCTCGCAGTTCTGCCTTCCCGGCAGGCCACCTCCGCAGCCCCCGGACCAGACGCCGATGGGGGGGTCTGGTACTGCTCGGAGGGAACGTCGCTGCCCGGGGAGTTCGCCGACCACTCGGTGATCGTGGCCAATCCCACATCTGAGGCGGTTGCCGCAGCGGTCTCGGTTTTCCCGGAGACCGAGCTGGGGTCGGCTTCGCCATCGGCTGAGCCCGTGGTGGTGCTGCTGGACGTGCCCGCACGGTCCGAGTCGTCTCTGCGCTTGGCCGAGGTGGTGGCGTCGCGATACACCGCCGCGCTGGTTGAGGTGGACTCGGGGCTGGCCGTCGTGGAACAGCGGGTGCAGGGTCCGACCGGGGTGGATGTGGCGCCGTGCGCCACCCGCTCATCGGCGGTGTGGCATTTCGCTGCCGGATCCACCCGGCGGGACGCCCGGCTGGTGTTCACGGTGTTCAACCCGTTCCCAGACCGGGCCGTGGTGCGGTTCGCCTTCTCCACCGATGAGGGGAACCGCGAACCCCAAGCCCTTCGGGGAGTGCTGGTTCCGGCTCGCTCGCTGGTGGTGGTGGACGCCACCGACATGGTGCCGCGGTTCGAATCGGTTGCCACCACCGTTGAATCGCTGGCCGGGCGGGTGGTGGCCGGCCGGCTCCAGTTGTTCGACGGCTCCGAGGGGCTGGAAGGGCTGACCGCGGGGCCTGGCGTGCCGGAAGCCCGCATGCAGTGGCTGTTTCCCGCGGGGCCGGCAGACGAGGGCATAGCCGAGCATCTCTTCTTGTACAACCCGACCGACCAGGAGGCGTCTGTCGGCGTTGCCCTGCGGGCGGACGGCTGGAGCCCCGAGGAGGGCCAGCCGCCGTTTGAGGTTCTGGTGCCTCCCCGCCAGCGGGTGGCTCTCGCATTCGCCGAAGTCGGCGAGTATCCGCTGCCCGCCGCTCCCTTCGCGTACAGCGCCGAGGCCTTGCACCCGTCGCAGGGGGGGTTCTGGCTGGGTGTGCTCGTCTACAACGGGGTTCCCATCGCCGCTGAGCGGGTGGCAGCAGCCGCCGCCTCCTCATCGCCTGCGGGTGTGGCGACGGCGGCGGGCACATCCGTCGTCGCCGCACAGCATCTAGTGGCGGGCAATCGGGCCGACGGCGCGGAGTCGGTGCTGGTGGTGGTGAATCCGTCGTCGGACTCGATAGCGCTGATCTCGGTGTCGGCGATCGCCGACGGCCAGATCACGCCGGTGGCTCGGCTCCATCCACGGGAGGTGGCGCCCCGAGGCCGGGTGGCAGTGCCGGTGAACCGGCTGGTCGACCCAGCTGGCAGCGCCTACGCGCTGTTGGTGGAGTCGACCCAGCCGGTGGCGGTGTCGCGCTCGCTGCTGGCCTCATCCGGCACCGGGTTGGCCACCGGCGCCGCTGTGTCCGTGGATCCGGTACTCCTCGATCCCTCGGACTTCTAGCGGTGTGTCGTGGGTTTGTTCGAGCTCTGTGGTTTCCGGGTTGGAAACGCACCCCTGTAGCCTGGGGGGAGTTGTGGAATCTGCTGTCCGGCTCCGGTCTGCTGTTACGTTGTTGGGGCGTTTTCCCGCTCTGGCCGGAGTTGACCTCGACATCTCGCCGGGCGAGATCGTGCTGCTCAAGGGGCCCAATGGAGCGGGCAAGACCACCCTTTTGCGGCTCTGCGCCGGCCTGGGCTCGCTGGCGTCGGGGAAAGGATGGGTGTTGGGCCACGACCTGGACGAACAGCGCCGCATGGTGCGCCGCCGGGTAGCGCTGCTGGGCCACGGCACCGGGCTCTACGACGATCTGACCGTGGCCGAGAACGTGGCCTTTTGGGCCCGTGCCGCCGGTGTCTGCGACGCAGATGCCGATGATGCGATGGAGAGGCTTTCGCTTGCCGGGCGCCTGGCCGACACCAGGGTGGGACGGCTCTCGGCCGGACAGCGCCGACGCGCCTCCATCGCCTCGCTGGTGGTGCGCCGGCCCGAGCTCTGGCTGCTGGACGAGCCCCATGCGGGCTTGGACCAGAGGTCGCGTGACACCGTGGACGCGCTAGTCCGGGCAGCGGCGGGCGCCGGGGCCACCGTGGTGCTGGCAACCCACGAATTGGAGCGCATCAAGGTGCTCGAGCCCCGGGTGGTCAGCGTGGTGGGCGGGATGGTGCGCGCTGATGGCGGCAGCGCCGATTCCGCAAGCGATGCGGCCGCCGATGGGGATGCGGCCGCCGATGGGGATGCGGCTCCCGATGGGGATGCGGCCGCCGATGGGGATGCAGCCGCCGATGGCGATGCCGCCGCCGATGGGGATCTCCGTGTTTCGTGACGCGTGGCTGATAGCCGGCAAAGACCTGCGGATCGAGCTGCGCTCTCGGGTGGGCCTCAACCAGATCGTGCCGTTTGCGGTGACGGTGCTGGTGCTGTTCGCCTTCGCGCTGGACACCAACCAGGAGGCCCTGCGCACCTATGCCCCCGGGCTGTTCTGGTTGACGGTGCTGTTGGCCTCGCTGCTGGCCATCGGGCGCTCGTTCGCTGTCGATCTGGCCGACGGGGCCGCCGACCGGCTGCTGTTGTCGGGAATCGACCCCATTGCGGTGTTCGGGGGGAAGGCGCTGGCCATCGCCGTGCAGCTTGTGGCTCTGGAGGTGCTGTTGGGGGCGGGGGTGGTGCTGCTGTTCGACGTGACGGTGTACAGA
>JAPYOG010000229.1 GCA_028278785.1 Candidatus Poriferisocius anaerobius
CCATGGCCGAGCGGGCCTTCGGCTGGACCGCCTACGCCCTGCACTACATCGTGGCCCGCCCGTCCAACATCCTGCGGGCCTGCACCGGCGACCAGGTCGACGAGTACTTGCTGCCTACCGTGCGGGGCGAGCGGGTGGAGTGCCTGGCCATGAGCGAGCCCGACGCGGGATCGGACCTGAGGGGCATGACCTGTCGGGCCGAACGGCGCGGCGACCACTACCTGGTGAACGGCACCAAGCACTTCATTAGCCACGCCGACCTGGCCGACTACGTGATCCTGTTCGCGGCCACCGGAACGGAGACCACCGACCGGGGCCCCCGCAGGCTGATCTCGTCGCTGCTGGTGGACTTCGACACGCCCGGGGTCGAGCGAGTGCCGGGCTACAACTGCGTGTCGAACCGGGGCTATCACAATTTCATCGTCAACTTCGACGACGCCCGGGTGCCGGCCTCCAAGCTGCTGGGGGAGGAGCACCGGGGCTTCGACGTGGCCAACGAATGGCTGGGCAGCACCCGCCTGCAGGTGGCCGCGGTTTGCCTGGGGCGGGCCGATCGGGCCCTGTCGGTGGCTCTCGACTGGGCCGCCACCCGCGAGCAGTTCGGGCAGCGCATCGGGCGGTTCCAGGGGGTGTCGTTCAAGCTGGCCGACATGCGCACCCGCCTGCTTCAGGCCGAGTTGATGACCTACCGGGCCGCCTGGCTGTCGGCCCAGGGCGAGATGACCGACGCCGACGTGGCAATGGCCAAACTGTCGGCCACCGAGATGCTGCAGTTCGTGTCGGACGAGGCCATCCAGATCCTCGGCGGCATGGGGCTGATGGACGAGCTTCCGCTCGAGCGGATCTGGCGCGACGCCCGAGTCGATCGGATCTGGGATGGCACCAGCGAGATCCAGCGCCACATCGTGTCGCGCCACATGCTGCGCCCCCTCGGATCCTGATGCTGTGAGCAGGCTCGATCGGCTGCTACGGCCCAGGTCGCTGGCCTTCATTGGAGGTACAGCCGCCGAGCTGGCCATTGACGCCTCCCGCTCATTCGGGTTCTCGGGCGACATGTGGGCCGTCAACCCGAGCCGGGAGCTGCGCGGCCTGCCTACCTTCGCCTCTGTGGACGAACTGCCGGCCGTCGACGCCGCTTTCGTGGGCGTGGGCCGCGACGCCACCGTCGAGGTGGTGCGCCAGCTGGCGGCCGCCGGCACCGGCGCTGCGATCTGCCACGCCTCCGGCTTCGCCGAGACCGGCGAGACCGGAGCGGCCCTCCAAGCCGAGCTGGTCGCCGCGGCAGCCGGCATGCCCATAGTCGGTCCCAACTGCTACGGGACGCTGTCGGCTTCCACCGGAGCGGCCTTATGGCCCGATGTCCACGGGTTGGCCCGTTGCGAACGCGGCATCGCTCTGCTGAGCCAGAGCGGCAACATCGCAGTGAGCCTCACCATGCAGCGGCGGGGCCTCGACATCGCCTGGGTGATGACACTGGGGAACCAGGCCGATCTGGGCATCTCGGAGGCCTTCGAGGCCGTGGCCGCGGATGACGCGACAACCGGGGTGGGCTTGTGCATCGAGGAGCTCGACGACACCGAGCGCTTCGTTGCCGCGGCTGCTTCTGCCCGTCGCCGGGGCCTGCCGGTGGTGGCCCTCAAGCTGGGGGCCTCGGAGACCTCGGGGGCAATCGCCGTCACCCACACTGCCTCGCTGGTGGGCGACGACGCCGCCTACGACGCGCTGTTCCGCCGGCTGGGCATCCGGCGGGTGCACGCCCTGCCCGAACTGCTCGACACCCTGGCCGTTCTGTGCGCCCTGGGACCGCTGAGGGGCCCCCGGCTGGTGTCGCTCAGCTGCTCCGGCGGCGAAGCGGCGCTCGTGGCCGACCGCAGCCGCGGTCTAGGTCTCAGCTTCCCGCCTTTCGCTCCCGACCACGCCGACCGGGTGGCGTCGGCCCTGGATGGCCGGGTCGCGGTCACCAACCCGCTCGACTACCACACGTTCATCTGGGGCGACGAGACCCGCCTGACCGGCTGCTTCAAAGCCGCTCTCGGAGCCGAAGGTCAAGGTGCCGGTGCGTCGCCGTTCGATGCCGCGCTCCTGGTGATCGACTTCCCGGCCGAGGGGCTCGACCGGTCGCGCTGGTGGCCCACCCTGCGGGCCTTCAGCGAAGCCTGTTCAGCTACCAGCACTCCCGGCGTGGTGGCCGCCTCGTTGGCGGAGAACCTGCCGGAGGAGGCCCGCGCCCGGGCCGCCAAGCTGGGTCTGGCCGCCTGCGGCAACATAGACACCGCCCTATTGGCCCTCGACGCAGCCGCTTCGTGGGGGCAACAGTCCAATGAACCAGCGTTACTCTGGCCCGCGCCGGCAAGCGATTCGAGCCTCGACCACACCGTGTTGCTGGAGCACGAGGCGAAGTGGCGCCTGGAGAAGGCCGGCGTGACCGTGCCGGCCGGCACGGTCGTGGCTGCGGACCAGGCCCCGACCGCCGCGGCAGCGATCGGATACCCGGTCGTGGTCAAGGCAATCGGCCTTGACCACAAGACGGAGGCAGCCGGCGGGGGATGCTGCTCACTCTCGGAGCCGGTGGAACGCTGGCCGAGTTGCTCGACGACACTGCCAGCCTGCTTCTGCCCGCGTCTGCTGATGAGGTTTGCGAAGCCCTGCGCAGCCTGCGGCTCTGGCCGATGCTGGCCGGACACCGGGGCCGCCCGGCCGCCGCGGTCGCAACAGTGGTCGGGACGATCGATGCGCTCGGCGCGCTGGTGCGCGACGATCGCAGCATCATCGAAGTCGAGATCAACCCCCTCATCGTCACGAACGAAGCGGCTGTCGCGGCCGACGCGCTGATGCTCGTGGCCGAGCCGCTGGACCATGACTGAGAACGCCTCGACCGGCGCGGTGACGGCGGTTGCCGACGGGCCGGTGCTCGAGGTCACACTCGACCGTCCTAAAGCCAACGCCATCAACGCAGCCACCAGCCGTGAGCTGAGCCGAGTGTTCGCCGCCTTCCGCGACGACGGAGACCTGCGGGTCGCCATACTCACGGGCGCAGGCGACCGGTTCTTCTGCGCGGGCTGGGACCTCAACGCCGCAGCCGGCGGCGAGGGGTTCGAGGACGACTACGGCGAGGGAGGCTTCGGCGGCTTCGGCGAGCTGCCCGGCCTGCTCAAGCCGGTGATCGCCGCGGTCAACGGCGTGGCCGTGGGCGGGGGATTCGAGATCGTCCTGGCCGCCGACCTGGTAGTCGCCGCCGAGCACGCCCGCTTCTGGCTGCCGGAGGCCTCGCTGGGGATAGTGCCCGACACCGCCTCGGTGCGCCTGCCCCGGATGCTCCCGCCCGCGGTCGCCAACGAGGTCCTCTACGCGGGTCGGCGTCTCGATGTAGCCGAGGCGCAGCGCTGGGGGCTGGTCAACGCGGTGGTGGGCGCAGACGACCTCATGGGCGAGGCCCGCTCCCTGGCCGCCCGGATCGTGGAGGCCGCACCGCTGTCGGTGGCCGCCATCAGCCAGATCCGCGACCGCACCCAGCATCTGCCGCTGGCCGACGCCTTCGAGTTGTTGCGCTCCGGCGAGCTGGACGCCTACGAGGCCATGCTGGTCTCCGAGGACGCCGCCGAAGGCCCCAGGGCCTTCACCGCGGCCCGCGCCCCCCGCTGGCAGGGCCGCTAGCGCCCGGGTTCCGGCCGCGGCCGCGCGCTCACGGTCGCACAGCCCCTAGATCTCAGGGTCCGCCCTCGACCGGGGTGAACCGTCTCGTCCAGGCTTGGAGCAGGCGGTCGAGCAGCATCGCCAGCAGCACGATGGCCAGGCCGGCCACGAAGCCCGATCCCACGGAGTCCGTTCGCCTAAGTCCCTTCACGGTCTCGAGGCCTAGGCCCGAGGCAATGATCCCCGGTATGCGCCCCACGTTGAACATGATGATCACCGGCACCAGCAGCACGAAGCTGGGAATGGTCTGCAGGAAGTCGAGCACCGGCTTGAGCATCCGCTCGAACCGGTCGCTGCGGGCCGCGAGCACGCCGAGGGGAATGCCGCACAGGATGGCCATTGTCACCGCCACGATGACCTGGGCGAAGGTGTCCATGGACAGCTCCCACATCCCGAGGAACCCGAGACCGGCTGTGCAGGCCGTGCAGAACGTGGCCAGAGCCGCCCCGCCCAGTCGCCAGCCGGCCAGCGCTACGGCCAGTACCACCACCGGCCAGGCCAGCTCGGCGCTGAACAGTTCCCGCAGGGGCGTGACGGCGTAGATGGTGACGGCATCGCTGAACCCTCGGGTCCCGAACCAGGTCCCACCGATCTCGTAGAGGTTGTCACGGACCCAGTCGACCAGGGAATCGATCGCGGGCGCGAACGAGAACGAGACCACCTCAGGAAAACCCGACTTCCCGACGGCGGTGCCCACCAGGATGCCGACCGCCACCAGGGCGCCGCCGAGCACCCGGCGGGGATGGCGCGCCAGGGCGGCCACGTCGAGCTTCCGGCTCAAGGGCACCGCCAGGAGGCTGCCGGCCCGGCCCAGGCCCCGGTCGACAGCCGCGAGCCCGTCCTCCACCCGGCGGACGGCAGCTAGGTGGCTCAAGGAGTCGGGCAGGAGCCGCAGCCGGCGGCGAGCACCCAGCCCCGCGGCCCCGTGGGTGACTCGGTCCATGATTACGGCCAGCACGACGATGGCCAGACCGGCCTCCAGCGCCCGGCCCACGAACAGCCCTCGCAGTGAGACCAGCACCACCTGGCCCAACCCTCCCGCGCCGATGAGGGCCGCGATCACAACGATGCTCAGCGCCATCATGATGGTCTGGTTGATGCCGGTGAGCACGCTAGGCAGCGCCAGCGGGAACTGCAC
>JAPYOG010000023.1 GCA_028278785.1 Candidatus Poriferisocius anaerobius
CCGTCGCAGTAGTCGCTGGCCCCCAGAACCCAGCCTGCGGCGACAACGGCCCAGGAGGCGCCCCCCGAATCGGAGGCGGCCAAGATCAGAACGAACAGCAATGGGGACAATGCGATCCGCCCCAGCGTGATGAGGTTGGCGGCCAACCGCAGGTCGGCCCACGAGTACACCCCCACCTCGCTCATGGCGACACTGCCTCGGCCGTCAGATCTGGCCCCAGGGCATCGGTGACCCTCACGGTGTGGAACTGGCCGACGGCCAGGTGGTCGGGCACAGTGATGATCCCGTCGATCTCCGGTGCTTCTCGATAACTGCGGGCGATACCGGGATTGTCCACTAGCACTACGACTTCTCGGCTGATGAGTTGGTCACGTTTCGCCGCGGTGATCCCGTCTTGGACCTCGGCCAGCTCTCGGCGGCGCTCGGCCGCCAACTCGGGCGGCACCTGGCTGTCGAGGGAGGTGGCGTAGGTGCCCGCCTCCGGCGAGTAGGTGAAGAACCCGCACCAATCGAGGCCGATGCCGGCCACGAATTCGAGCAGGGCGTCGTGGTCGGCCTCGGTCTCGCCGGGATAGCCAACGATGAAGTTCGACCGGAACACCGCCTCGGGCTGTCGGCGGCGGATCTCGGCGATGCGGGCGGCGAAGCGGTCTCCGTCGCCCCAGCGGCGCATTCGAGCCAGAAGCGGCCGGGACACATGCTGCAAAGACAGATCGAAGTAGGGCACGCCGGTGGCGCAGATGGCGTCGATGAGCGGGGGGGTGAGGTCGGACGGGTACAGATACAGCAGCCGAATCCAGTCGACCCGGTGGCGCAGCGACTCCACCAGCGGGATGATCCCCCGCTCGCCTCGGCCCTGGTCGCGCCCGTAGGAGGCCAGGTCTTGGGCCACCAGCACCGCCTCTTTCACTCCGAGCGCCTCCACCTCGGCCAAAATGGCGCCGGTCGACCGGGATCGCTGGGATCCCCGGAAGCTGGGGATGGCGCAATACCCGCAGCGCCGGTCGCAGCCCTCGGCGATCTTCACGTAGGCCCACGGCACCTCCGCCGGCGGCCGGGGCAGGTTCAGCAGGTCGAAAAGAGGAAGCTCCGGCGGCCGCGGCGTTGCGGGGGGCTTGGAGCCGATGCTTACCGGAACCCCGAATCCGGCCACCCGGTCGGCCTCGGGCAGCGCTTCTGCCAGCTCGGCGCCGTAGCGCTCAGCCATGCAGCCGGTGACCACCAGCTCGGCGCCGGCGGCGGCCGCCCGCAGCGACAGCACCGCATCCACCGACTCCTGGCGGGCCTCCTCGATGAAGGCACATGTGTTCACCACCACCAAATCAGCCTCTTCGGGGGCTTC
Organism: Candidatus Poriferisocius anaerobius; assembly: GCA_028278785.1. Lineage (GTDB taxonomy): Bacteria > Actinomycetota > Acidimicrobiia > Acidimicrobiales > Bin134 > Poriferisocius > Poriferisocius anaerobius. The sequence goes on from JAPYOG010000023.1 coordinate 1,343, forward strand.
GGCGGCGGCCATCCCATCCCCTGCCAGCATGCCGGTGATCTTGTCGGAGTCCACCTGATTCTTGGGACACCCCAGCGTCTCAACCCAAAACCGGCGCACCCTATGGAGATTAGGGGGAAACGGCGTCGTAGACACCAGTGCCCGGCACCGCCTCGACCGACTCTGCGGTCGGAGCGGCATCCAGATCCTCTTGGTGGTCGGACACCAGGAACGGCAACGACACCACATAGACGGCCAGCAAGAGCGCCCCCTCCCACCATCGCTCCAAGCCGTCGCCCTGGAACATCAACACCCAGGCAGCCGCGGAGATGCCCACCATGATCCACACCGCCAGCCCGGAGAGGTTTCCGTCAACCAGTGGCCCGGGGCCGGCCAGCGCCACCACCGCGCTCACCAGCAGGCTGTTGAACGTGTTGGAGCCCAAGATGTTGCCCACCAGCAGTTCGGCCTCTCCGCGGCGGGCAGCCTGAACCCCGGTGATCAGCTCGGGCAGCGACGTTCCGAACGCCACCAGCGACAGCCCGACGAACCCGGCGCCCAGGCCGAGTTCTTCGGCGATGTCCAACGCGCCGTTCACGGCGAGCTGCGCGCCCACCACCGTGGCCGCCAAGCCCGCCACGGTGCGAACAAGCTCGACGGGCTGGCGTATCGGCTACGGCGTCTACCCCCAGTTCCCCGGAGAGGAGGATCCGGAAGGGAGCATTCGGATGGGCCTTCTCGCGGCCCTGATACCGGCAGCCGCTGACTTCACCCTCGGCGGCGCGTACGAGTACCCGTCCCGGATCGATTTCGGGCCGAGGTCAGCGGAGAGGCGCGAGCCGTTCGCGCAGCAGCCGGAGCCAGTTTCCGGGATTGTGCCGGCTGGCGGAATCCCGCCTTGCCATCACCGTCTGACGCCAGCCCGAAAGGGACAGCAGGACATGACTCAGCGCCCGCCGGTGGAGTGATTCCAGTTCCAGCCGGTGGCGCCGCAGTCGTTCGGCAGGATGAACCAGCCTGGAGGCCGCATGATCCACGTGCTGGCCAAGATCTCCCAGTCGGCGAGTCATCCGCGCGACCAGAACAGTCCTGTGCCGCGAGAGTTGCTGATGGATTTCACTTGCCAGGGGGGTCACCATTTCCGCTGCAGCGGTCGGGGTGGCTGCACGGCTGTCGGCCACTAGGTCCGCGATGGTCACGTCCGTCTCATGGCCGATTCCGCTGACCAGGGGCAGGGGGCAGCGATGGATGGCCCGGGCAACGGTTTCGTCGTTGAATGCCTGCAGGTCCTCCAGGGATCCTCCACCCCGGGCAAGGATAAGCACATCCATTTCCATGTTGTCCGCCACCCGGTCGAGCATGGCGGCGATCTCGCCTGGCGCCTGTTCCCCCTGTACCGGGACCGGATGGACAATGACCTTCGCCGGCGGGTACCGCCTCCTCAGCGTCACCAGGATATCGTGCAGGGCGGCGCCGCTTCGCGAGGTGATCACGCCGATGGTCCGTGGATAGGCTG
>JAPYOG010000230.1 GCA_028278785.1 Candidatus Poriferisocius anaerobius
TCCAGGTGGCTCATGCCCTGAAGCGATGACGTCCAGCCCCGGTTCACAAACAGGATCCGCTTGCCGGTCTCGGGGTGGGTGGTTATCGCCGGGTGATCGGTGAACTCGGTCAGACCGGCCCGGCCGTGGCGGGCGATAACCCCTTCGAGAGCCGCCTTGAGGGGCTGCGACAGGCCCTCGTAGGCGGCCTGGGTGTTGGCCCACATGGTGTCGCCACCGGAGGGCGGTGACTCCTTCATAGACAGCAGAGACCCCAGCGGGGGCTGGCGGGCGAACGTCACGTCGGTGTGCCAGAAGTTGGCCCGCGAGTATTCGTTGGAGCTGTCCAACACCAGGATCTTTCCCTCGTCGTCCACCGTGTGATGATCTCGATGGTCGGTGTCATCGTTGCTCACCGCCTCCAGGTCGCCGAACAGCGAGCCCAGGGCCACATGCTGTTCGTCGGTCAGGTGAATCTGGGGGAAGAACAGCACTTTGTGGGCCCAGAACGCCTCCCGCAACTCGGCCGCTGCCCCGTCGTCGAGGTGATCGGCATCGAGCCCTTCCACCGTGGCGCCCAAGGCCGCCGGCAGCGCAGTCACTTTGATGCTCATGGCTCTATGTTTCCAGATCGGGGCCTACTCCGACAGAGAGTCGAGGGCGAACTGCTTAGCCCACTGGTAGTCGGGCTTGCCATTGGCTCCACGCTGGACGGCATCGGCCCGGATGAGCGACTTGGGGAGCTTGTAGGCCGCCAAGCGGCTGCGGGCGTCGGCAATGACCTCGTCGTCGCCCACCGCTTGAGACGCCGGGTCGCCGGCCAACTGCACCACCGCAGTGACAGCCTCGCCCCACTTCGGATCGGGCACTCCCACTACCAAACAGTCGGCCACTGCGGGATGGGCCTTCACCGCCTCTTCCACTTCCTCGGGATAGATCTTCTCTCCCGCGCTGTTGATGCAGGCCGAGCCCCGGCCCAGCAGCGTGATGGTTCCATCGGCCTCAACAGTGGCCCAATCCCCAGGCACCGACCAGCGCCGCCCGCCGATAGTGCGAAACGTGGCTGCCGTCTTCTCCGGGTCCTTGTAGTAGCCGATGGGGATGGGGCCGCCTACCGCCACCAGGCCCTGCTGCCCTGAGCCCGGCTCGACCGGGAGGCCGTCCTCGTCGAACACCGCGGCGTTCTCCCCCAGGGTGAACCGAGCGGTTGCTGATCCGCCATCCCGGTCACTGATCCTCATGCCGGTGCCGGTGCCCTCACTGGAGCCCAAGGAGTCCACCAGCTTCATGTTTTTGTGCACCAGCAAGGCCTCTTTGGCAGGCTGGCTCCAGATCACCCCCGACGACATGATCATGAACACCGACGACAGGTCGTAGGGCTCGCCCCGGGCGGCGGCTGCGTCCAGCGCCTCTGCCATGGGTCGGCCGAAGGCGTCGCCCACGATGGTGAGCACCGATGCCCGGTCGCGCGCTACACAGCGCCACAGCGCGTCGGCGTCGAAGCTGCGCTCGGCCATGGTGATCACCGACCCGCCCTGGGTGAAGGTCGACAGCGACACGATGCTGGCCGTGCCGTGCATCAGCGGAGAGGCGGCAAGCTGACGGGACACCCGGTTGCTGTCGTAGATGGCGGCGATGTTGGACTTAACCTGCTCCAGATTCTCCGGGACCGGCAGCTTCAACGCCTTGAAGTTGGGGGCCATGGCGCCGATCAGCGAGCTGTGGGGCCACATGACCCCCTTGGGATTGCCGGTGGTGCCGCCGGTGTAGAGGATCCAAAGGTCGTCGGAGCTGCGGTCGATGGGCGGAGCCGGCTCGTGGCCGGCGATCACCTGCTCGTAGTCCAACGCCCAGTCGGGCACTGGATCGCCCGCCCCGCCCACCTGGACAGCCGCCCGCAACAGGGGAAGGTCCGCTCTGGCCTCGTCCACCCGGTCGGCCAGCTCGGGAGAGAAGAACACCGCCTTGGCGTCAGCGTCCTCCAACAGATGGCGCAACTCCCCCGCCAGGTAGCGGTAATTCACATTACAGGGGGCAACCCTCGACTTGAACGACCCGAAGGTGATCTCTGAGTAGGGATTGCCGTTGTACAGGTACAACCCCACGTTGTCGCCCGCACAGATGCCGAGTTCTCCCAGAGCAGTCGCTAGTCGAGCGGCTCGATCCTCGAACTCTTGCCATGTCCGTGTCACCGGATCGCACACCACCGCGTCAGCATCCGGCACCACCTCCGCAGCCGCTTCCCACGCTGTGGCCAGGTTCAAGGGCACGGGGAGTGACATTATCGTGAGTCGTGAGCACTGCCCGAGCCGATGCTGTCCACTTCCCAAGGGGGGTCGACCCCGATGGAGGGGATTTGTTGGACGAAATCAGCCTGCCAGCGGCATGGAGCAAGCGCTGGGCTTCCGGGGCCTCCAAGCCGACGTTGTGGGACCCGGGAACTGGGTGGATCACAAGGGGCGACCTGGCTCAGCGTACGAAGGCCGCAGCCGGGCGGCTCTACGGTGCAGGACTTCGCAAGGGCGACCGGATCATCCTCTCGGCCGCGGCGTCGGTCGATTTGGTGGTGGCTCATATAGCTGCCCTGCGGTTGGGGCTGATCGTGGTGCCGGTGAACGGGGCCTACCAGCAGGCCGAGTTGGCCCACATCGTGGGGGACGCCGATCCTCGGGCCGCGGTGGTGGACAAGCCCGAATGGGTGCGGTGGCTGGCCGAGCTTGCCCCCGAGATGACCGTGGTATCCCCCCGGCTGGACATCGACGAGGGCCAGGCTCCCAGTCTTGACCAGCTCTCCGCCGGCGATCCCGCACTGCTGGGCTATACATCGGGAACCACTGGAGTGCCCAAAGGAGCGGTGCTGACCCACGGTAACTTGCTGGCCGGGGCCGAGTCGGTGCGCATTGCCTGGCGGTGGACGCCCGACGACCGCCTAGTTCTGGCGCTGCCCCTATTTCACATGCACGGCCTAGGCGTCGGCCTGCATGGCACTCTCTTGACCGGCGCTTCCGCAGTGCTGCTCGATGGGTTCTCCCCCGACGCCGTGCTGGATGCAGCCCAAGCCCACGACGCCACCCTGTTCTTCGGCGTGCCCACCATGTACACCCGGCTGGCCCAATCGGACAGGACCGGGGAGCTTTCCCGGCTGCGATTATGCGTAGCCGGCTCCGCTCCCCTGTCGGCTGATCTGCATCGCCGCCTGCAAGAG
>JAPYOG010000231.1 GCA_028278785.1 Candidatus Poriferisocius anaerobius
GGCCTCGGGGTCAGCGTCGGCGGCGTGGAGCAGGTCGCGGGCCTCGGCCACCAGCAGGAATAACAGGCGGTACACGATCCGAAGAAGCTGGCGCTGCAAAGCCTCCGGGTCGAGTTCGCAGTTTCGCAGACGGGCGCGCAGCGCGTGGTTGGCCGGGTGCTCCAAAACGCCGCAACCGAGCGCGATGATGGCGTTCTCTACCCCGTCGCGGAGCTTGTCGCGGGCGCGGGTGCCAGCTGAAGCGGCTTCTTGGGACCACTGCTCCAACAGGCAACGGTGCGGCTGGTCGCCCTCGAATCGGGTTCGATGGCAGCACAGCCACAACAGGGCGAATTCAGCGAACGAGTCGCCTTCAAAGATGCCGGCCACGTCGAATTCCACATAGGCCTGGCGGGTGAGCGAGGCGTTGTCCCGCAGTAGGCGCAGCACCCGTCCGTTCGTCGCGATGCCCCACAAATGCTGATCGGAGCGGTTGAGAAATTCCTGAACCAAGCCGTGGGGCGAGGCTTTGGACGCGCCTCGCACTTTGGGTGAGCGGCGGTCTACATCAACCCGCCAGCCCATGAGATGAACGGGCACGCAGCCGGCCCACTCGTGGCTGATGGCGTAGTCCTTGCCCCCTGCGGCACTGTTATTCGACCCGTCTTCAACCGAGAGGCTCTGCACCAGGGGCAGCCCGGCAAAGCCCAGTTCGTCGAGCAAGGGCAGCAGCCATCGCTCGCGGGTCAACGAGGTGGCTGTGTCATCCAGCACCAGCGATCCCTCAGCCTGTCGGAACCCAGCCCACAGACCGGTCAGGCGCTGCCAGGAGCGGGTAATGGCATCGCGCACCCTCTCCCCGGGAGCCAAGCCGTAGTCGACGGCCTTGATGCCCGGCAGCTTCGGGTCGCCGTTGTCCAAACGCTCGAGCAACTCCCGCGACAGCAGCGCACCGACGACCGAAATTGCTGTCCGACCCATCAGGAGGCCGCCCGGGGCAGAAAGTGGTAGATGGCAAGCACGTCAGTCGGGATCTCGGGAGGGACGGTGACCCGCCCGGCACCGGGGCCACGCACGGCGACCCCTTGACGGCGATCGGCAGCGCGCACTCGGTTATGGGCCTCTTCCAGGGCTTTGGCGCTGGCGTCAGCTTCGGCAGCAACTCTCGGGCGCCAGTGCGACTCGGCGTCGATGATGGCGGCAATGCGCTGAGCGGCAACTTCGGGCAGCACGTTGCCCACAGGCTCAGCGTCCAACAAGGCCGATACCTGTTCGGGAGGCAGCCAGTCGGGCGTTTGGGGAGCGCCAGCGAAAGCCAGCAGCATGGCCTCTTCGGCGAGCATGTGATGCTCGCTGCTGCGGGCGGCCGCGGCAATCGACATCCGCACCCGGCACAGCAGCAGAGTGGTGACGATCGGCACGGCATCGGTGCGCATGACACCGCAGCGGGCGGCGATGCTGTTGCCTCTGCCATCCACTGGGTCGGCGGAATCGAGGGCTTGGTCGAGTACATGGCCGGCGAGCCCACCCACCACAGGATGGGTGCGAGACAGCAACAACCCGCTCTCGGGGGCGGTTTGGCCGAAGCCGAGCAACAGCTGCGAGCCTGTGGTGCCGCCAAGGGCGAGGGCGTCTATGGCCGCATCGGGCACCTCAGACAGGTCGACAACGTAGGTTTCGCCGGAAGGGGCGACATCTTTGGTTATGGCCGCGCCATACGCCCCCAAAGCCAATGTCATGAACCGCTCCACGTCTGCCCCCGAACCAATGGCCTCGCGCATGGCGGCCAGTTCGTCGGCCACATCACTGGGGTCGATGCGGCTCTGGGCGAACAGCGACCGGCGGCGCACTTCGTTGTCGCGGGCCCGCTCCCACTCGGCGTCGAGGGCATCGGTCTTGGGGCGCAACTGTTCGATGATCCCCTGGAGAGGGACGTCCATGGCTTGGCCGGTGGATGCCAAGACCTGTTCGGCCAGTGCCTCAATAATGTCGCTAGTAGAGCCAGGCACCGGTATGGACACTCCCAGCGCGCCTCTGATCCGGCTGTGCTTGCGCAACAGCACCTCCAATACCGTCTCGTCGATCCGGTTGTCGGCACCCCAATAGGTGACTACCCGCACTTCGGACTGGGGCTGGCCGTAGCGGTCTACCCGGCCCTCGCGCTGTTCAAGCCGGGTGGGATTCCAAGGCAGGTCGTAGTGGATCACCGCTGAGAAGTGGTCTTGGAGGTTGATGCCCTCGCTGAGACAGTCGGTGGCCACGAGGACGCGACGGGAGTGGGCACCCAATTCAGCCACCCGTGCCTCTCGATCCGACGGGGGAAGGCGACCGGTGACCGCGGCCACTTCCGGGCGGTCGCGCTTAGGCAGCCGAGTACGCAGGTGCTCGGCCACGTACTCCGCTGTTTCGATGAAGCGGCAGAACACGATGGGTTGGAAGCCGTCGGCCAGCAGTTCGCTCACCAGAGCGATCAACCCCTCGAGCTTGGCGTCGGCACCTTTGGGGCCGTCGGCGATCTGGTCGGCCCGGACGGCAAACTCTCGCAGCCGGCGGGAGACCGCCGACTCGGCGGATTCGGTCTGGCTGCCGGGCACGACATCGGGAGCTTCCTCAGCGTCGTCGAGATCGAGTACCAACCGTCGGCCCAACTCGTCGACAGCCTCGGCTGAGTCGGCGTCGGCATCGACGGTCACGGCCCGGGTGCGGAGCGTGGCCGCGGCAGCCGCCGGGCTGGAAGCCAGCGCCCGCAATAGGCCCAGCGCCGACCACCAGCGGATGCGCTGACCTCGTGGGCCTGCGCCGGGGTCGGCCACGGTGCTGCGGGCGTAGCGCAGCACCTCGTCGAAGAGCGCCCGGTAGTCGGGAGACAGGTGGTAACGCTGCTCGCGGTCGGCCCGCTGGGGGAAGTGCGTTTCGGTTTCCAGGTAGCTGTCGATGTCGGCTCGGCGGCGCTGTACGAGGTGGCGGGCGAGGCGCTCGCGATGGGGGCGATTGTGCTCGCCAGCAAGGTCATGAGGCAGATCGGCGAATCCGCCGTCGAGCAAGCTCAGCAATGAGCGGAACGACTCGTCCTTGCCGGAATGCGGAGTTGCGGTGACCAGGATCAAATGGCGCTCGGGCTTGGCGGCCAAGTCGCTCACCAGAGCATGACGCTGGTGGCGACCGCTGGCGGTGCGCTCGCCGGACCGGGCGCAAGTGTGGGCCTCGTCTACGATCACCAACTCGGGACACGCCCGGATGAAGTCGTCGCGTCGGCGGTCGGACTTGATGAAGTCGAGGGAGACGATCACATTGGGATAGCGGTCGAATATGGACTGGCCCACAGCCAGCCCGCGCTCAAGCCGGGCGGCGGTAGACGCCAGCACGAGCTCAGCATCGATGTGGAACTTGTCGGCTAACTCAGCCTTCCACTGCTCGGCCAGGTGCGGTGGGCAGAGCACGGCCAAGCGATCGGCATCTCCTTGGGCCATCAACTCGGCGGCCACCAATGCGGCCTCGATGGTCTTGCCCACGCCCACGTCGTCGGCGATCAGCAGCCGCACTGGGTCGAGGCGAAGGGCCATCAGCAGCGGCACAAGCTGGTAAGGGCGGGGATCGACGGCCAACTGGGCGACTGAGCGGAACGGGCCGGCACCTGAGCGGAACCCGAGCCGGAGCGCATCGCGCAACAGGCGAGCCGAGTGGGCGTCGCCCAAATGCCGGGACGGGTCGGGCAGATCGAAGGGGGCCGAAGTGATCTCCTCGACCGACGCCAGAATGCCGGTGGCCTCGTCGTCGGTGCCGCCCAGCGGTCGCACCATCACCAAGTGGTCGGTGCTGCCTGGGAGCACCACCCAGTCGCGTCCTCGGGCGGAAACTAGCGATCCAGGCGAGAACGTCATTGGCTGCCTAGGCCGAACACTGCGGGGTGGCCGGCAGCAATGGACTGCCAGTCGTCGGCGTGGCCGAAACGTATGACCTGATATCCGAGGTCGTTCATGGCCTGTTCCTGGATGGCATCTCGCGCCGCTCGTTCGGGGTAGTCGTGGTGGGGGCCGTCCACGTATATCACGGCGCAGGCTTCGTCGTAGACGAAGTCCGGGCGAGTCTGAGCGGTTTCGAAGTAGACCTGCGCGCGATCGGGTCGCCGATAGCCGCCGCGCTCAAGGAAGGACAAGAACTGCTGTTCAAGGCCGGATTCGGCCGATTCCGCCAAACCGGCATCGTGTTCGTCGCGGGCGAAGGCCGCCCCGCGAGTCAGTGGTGCCAGGTATTCGATCGCTAGACGGCGGTCGAGCAGCGCGTGATCCCCCTGATTCGAGTACGACATGAGGCAGTCGTAGCAAGCTGCTTCGCAAGGCTCCACCCCACCGGGACCGTCTTGGTCTTCGCCGGTGTCAGGGTGGGCATGGCAGCGGCGCAGAGCCTCGCGGGCAATCCTGGGCCATAGCGAGGGATCATCCACCAGTTGCTTCAGGGCGCCGGCACCTCCCTCGGCCGCTTCGTACACCAGGAGCTGGCGGCGATTGTCCAGCGAGGGCAGCGGCTCGGCGGCGATCTCGTTGGGCTCCAACTGGAACACCACTTGCAAAGCGGTAGTCAGCGCAGCCTGGACCGATGCCATCGTCTCGACACCGAGTTCGGCGGCAGCAAGTTCTGCGGAGCCGGGAGAATCGGGAGCGCTTTGGACAACAGGTTCGATGAGCAGTGCGTTGCGGGCATCGGTCACATAGGGAATCACCCTGACCGTGCGTTGGGACAGGGGGTCTTGGTGGGCGGGGTCGGCATCGCCCTCGGCAGCGTCGGCGTCGCGAGCCCAGTAGCCCCGCTCGACATCAAGGACAAAGCCGAGCTGCGCTCGGTTGGCGCGCCGACGCGGCCCCTCGTTGATCCGCCAGATCGTGGCCGCGTCCCCATAGGACAATCGCAGTGCCGGCCCACCGTCGAGCGGAGAGCCGCCTGCCTCAGCGGCGTAGAGAGTTCGCTCACGGACGGATCGTCCGCTTTGACGCCGAGCGAAGCGCACCGCGGCAACGATGTCGTAGCCCCGCCGTTCTCTCTGCTCCTCATCAGAGGTGATGCGGTCGCGGCGGCGAGTGGCCACGTTGCGCAGGCGGAACATGTTGCCGATCTGAGGGGGCAGCGGCTCACCGCAGTGTTCGCACACGTCGGGACCGGGCGTGTCATAGTCGGCGTGCAGGTAGCCGCACTCCCGGCACCGTTTGATCGATGTGGTGATGATCGAGCCGCCGTCGTGATCGTTCTCGAAATCCTCGGCATCGAGGATCACCCGGTTCACCTGGTAGCGGTTGCCCTCGTGGTAGATCAGGCTGTGGGGGCTGAACTCTGAGATGGCTAGAAAGCGGGGGCGCTGCAAGAACTCGGTGCCGAGCCGGTGACGACCGGGCACGAACGCCGACAGCGGGAGTCGGGGGAATGAGTATCCCGGCAAGAACCCCTCGGCAGCGAGGTAGCGGTACGGGTAGAAGTCGGAGTGGAACCCGTCGCCCAAATCGCCTCGCAACAGGTCTAGCTGGCGTTCGGCCTCGCGGCGGAGCCGTTCAGCCTGCCTGCGGTCTTGGCTGGTGCGACCGGCCGACTGGCGAATTCGACCCTGTTCGACCGACTGGCGAAGCGCCGACCGGTACAGCGACTTCCACCGTTCGAGTGCGCCTTCAAACCGATTGCGGAGCGCTTGCATGGTGCCGCTGAGCCAGTCATCGGTCCACCAGTCAGCCTCGGCCAACTCGGGTCTGAGATTTTCGAGGATTGCCTGAGCGCGGGCCTGAGCCTGGCTGCGGACTGCTTCGTCGGCCAGTGTGTCAGCAACTTGGGCTATCAGCTCCAATGAGGGCTGGTCGCCTGAGAGGTCGAGCAATTCGCCCATCTTGTTGCCCAAGTTGAGGCCGCTGTGCGCCAGCCAGACCGAGTGAACATGCGCTCGGACCAGATCCTCGTTGGCCAAGTCGAGGCGAGGAGCTTCCACCTGGCCGGCCACCATCTGCTCTTGGTGGCGGAAGAAATGTTGGTCGTGGCTGTTGCCGGTAGCGCAGAAGGTGGTGACTAGCGCGGGTTGCCCGCTGCGACCTGCCCGGCCCGAGCGCTGCGCGTAGTTCGCAGGGGTGGGCGGCACGTTGCGCATGTTCACCACGTTCAATTCGGCTATGTCGACGCCCAGCTCCATGGTGGGCGAGCAGAACAACACGGGCAATTCACCATTGCGGAATCGGTGCTCCCGCTCGGCTCGCTGTTCGTGGGGGACCTGTGCAGTGTGCTCCCGGGCTTCAAGGCGGCGGTCCTTGGTTGAATCTCCGGTGTAGAGGGCGACAAAGTACGGATTCGGAGTGATGCCGCGTTCCGGCCCCGACGGCATCCGGATGGGGTCGTGGTAGGGCTGGCCGTGGCCCAGATCCCAGCGCATTGCTCCGGCAGGAAGCTGCCAAAGCGCGGTGCCGTCGTCTTCAAGGCCTGCCTGATGCAGCAATCCGTAGGCGTTCAGTGCCTCAGCCAGGTCTTCGATGATCTGTTGCCTATCGTCGAGCCCTAAGTTCTGAGCGCCGCCCAGCGTGTCGAGACGGTTGAGGAATTGGCCGAAACTACTTCGGGGTCCGAGATGGGTGAGACTGCGGTCGTCTCGTTGCCGGCGGGGTCGGATGACCATCGCCGACCCGTATTCCAGCCGCTCGCCTTCCAACGACCACGGATCGCGCAGGTTCTGCTCGCTGCGCTGCTGCATGGCCTGATGGTTGTCCCGGTCGAGGACGCCGACCCTGATGGCCAGCTCCCGGCGCACGACATCCAGCATGGCCTCCAAGACCCGGAAACGGGTGTCGGCATCGATCTGAGCCAGAGCAAGGTGGCGCGTCGCCCACTCCTGCTCATCGGCAGCCAGCTCTTCGAGCGACTGGTAGCTGATCCTCAAGAGTCCGCATTGCTCGAGGTTGGGCTGGGTGATCCGCCAGCCTCGGCGCAGGTCCAGGTAGAGCCGATAGGAGACAGCCTCGGTGAAAGCCTGACGCGCCACGCTTCGGGCATGGCCCCGCGCCTCCGGTTGGAGCGCATACGCATCGGGAGGAAGACCAAGAGCTTCCACAACGCGCTGAGCCACGTTGTCGTGGTGAAGCCCCTCTTCGCCGGCCTCCCGAAGGGCTTGATAGAGGGAGGACCGCAGCATGGTGACCTCTACGAAATCATTGAGGTGGCCTGCTTGGAGCGACGCGTCTTGGCGATTGTCGGTGAAAGACAGGAGTTTGTGGGCCGTAGGGCTCAGCTCTGCGGTTTCGCGGAGCTGATTGACGGTGCCCAGAGAGGTGATCGTGGTCACCGTTGAACGGCCCTGCGAGCCGAAAGTGCCCAGTCGGGTGAAGTCCCCACCGAGGCGACCGGTGTAGGACACGCCGCAATTCATGCAAAACCGGAACGGTGTCGGGAGCCAGAAGGCAGTAGTGGCGCCCGGCTGACCCGTCTCCGTCTCAGACATGGGCGATGCACCATTAATAGTGGGATGCAGAGCACCGCCGGCGGTAACAGCTACCGGTCTGGGAACGCTGTCGCGCCGCCCGTCGCGAAGCTGTAGATTGGCGTCGAACCAGTCGGACGGCAAGCGGTTCTCAATTTCCTCACGGTCAGTGGGCCATGGACCATCCCTTGGACCTTCCTCATCCAGGTTTGTGGCATCAGCAGCATTGCGGCTGTCCCGAATAGGTGCATCGGAATAGGGGTCGATGAACAAGAAGCCGGGGTCGCCTTCATCATTTCCGGTGTCTCCCAAATCGCGGGCCATGAACACGGCCCCATGGTCGGTTGCCGTGCGCCTGACGATGTAATACTCCTGCCCGCAGTATCGGCAGAATGCCAGCGGCAGATACGACCGGTTCCGGTCATCCCGCACGAAGCGCTGTGCCCGCATCGTGGTCTCGCGGGCACCGGGCGTCTCGGGGGTGGCGTATGCCGTGTCGCCTGCGCTGAGGAACTGATGCAGTCGGAACGCGAACACACTTCGACCTGCTGTCTGGCCCGGGAAGCGACTGGCCGTCAGTAGCTGATCCTGAATCGCCTGCTCGCATTGGGCGCTGGGCAAGCCGGTCGCCGCGGCAAGGCGTTCACCTCCGCCTTCGGGGCCGGCGATGGGGATGGGTGTGGCCCGCACGAGCCGACCGTTGGAGTCCTTGTCCAAGCCAAACGTAGATTCGATCCAGATCGAAAGGGGGTCGTTCAAGAACTCGGTTTCGGTGACGTAAACAGAGGGCGGGGAACCGACCCGACTGGCTAGTTCCTGGGCGAACTCGAGATTGGCGATATCGCGGTCGGGCGTAACACGCCGCAGTGTCTCGGAGATGATATCGCCGGGGTGGACCTCGGCACCAAACAGCTTGGATGCCACCTCTGCTACCCGGGCATCGCGCTCTGCGGGGGAACCCTCGGTGGACAATGTGGCCGATGTGCCCACGCATTGCATGGATGAAGCACCGGTGGCCTCGCGGATACGGCGAACCAGCATGGCCACATCTGCTCCCTGGCGACCCCGGTGGGTGTGCAGTTCGTCGAGTACCAGGAAGCGCAGTGAAGACATCGCTCTCACTAGGGCTTTGTCGATGTAGCGGGTGAGGATGAGTTCGGCCATCACATAGTTGGTGAGCAGGATGTCGGGCGGGTTCGAGAGAATCGCTTCCCGCTCGTGCTGCTTCTGCTGGCCCGTATAGACGGCGAAGGTGACGAGTCGAGCCGTGGTGGTGCCGGGATTGGTTGCCCAAGGGCCGTGATCGAGGAACTTGGATAGCTCCTCGTATTGGCTGTTGGCGAGGGCGTTCATGGGGTACAGGACCAAGGCCTTGATGCCCTGGCCCGACCCTGAGCGCAGCACATGGTCGACGGCAGGAATGATGTAGGCGAGGCTCTTGCCTGACCCGGTGCCTGTGGTTAGCACGTAGTTGCGTCCTGCGGTGGCGGACTCGACAGCCTCGGCCTGGTGCCGGTGGAGAGTTAGGGAGTTGCCTTGGGAATCATCGGCCGATTTGCCCGTCCGGAAGATCTGGTCCGCTGTTAAATGCAGCCGACCCGATTCGACCAGTTCGTTCACTGATGCCCCCGGCTCGAACGCCGGATTCAGCCCAATCCGGGGATGGGGCCACAGCAATCCAGCGTCTAACGCCCCTTCCACCTCATCGCGAATGTGTTGGTCGGCGATCTCCACAAAGCTCTCGGCGTAACGCCGATACTCCCCGACCACCCGATTCCGAAGCTCAAATACGTCCACCGTCAGCCCCTCTCGTGGGCTGGGCCGCTGACCCGATCCTCAGGGTGGAACTTCCCTAGCACCGACCTATCTTCGCGCTAGGGCGTGACACCATGGGCAACAGAAGCCCGAATGGAGAATAAGAGCCTGGCAAGCGACCTTGCAGCAGGATAGATGAGGTAGGCGACTTAGCTTATCGATGCTAGAAAAGCCAAGGCTTGGGGAGGAAGAGGTCGAAGCCCTGGCCGGCGACTTGCTGGTGTTGCAGGAGTGGGGTGGCTGCTAGGCGAGGGCCTGCTCGAGGTCGGCCAGCAGGTCGTCGGCGGTCTCGATGCCGACCGACAGGCGCACCAAGCCGGGGGCCACGGCCAGCGGGGAGTCGGCCACTGAGAGGTGGGTCATGGTGGAGGGCTGCTCGATGAGCGACTCCACCGCTCCCAGCGACTCGGCCAGCCGGAACACCTTGGTGGCGCTCACCGCGGCCACCGCTGCGGCCTCTCCCCCGGCATGGATGAACGACACCATCCCGCCGGGGCGGCGCATCTGCCGGGCGACCGCCTCGAATCCGGGGTGGTCGGGCAGGCCGGGGAACAGCACCAGCTCGACGGCGGGATGGCCGGCCAAGAAACCGGCCACCGCCTGCGCGTTGTCGCAGTGGCGGTCCATGCGCACGCCCAGGGTCTTGACCCCCCGAAGCAGCAGATAGCAGTCGAACGGGCTGGGCACCGCGCCGACGGCGTTCTGGACGAATGACAGCCGCTCGGCCAGATCATCCCGGTTGACAGCGACGAACCCGCCGACCACATCGGAATGGCCGCCCAGATACTTGGTGCTGGAATGCACCACCACATCGGCCCCCAGCTCCAGCGGGTTCTGGAGGTACGGCGTGGCAAAGGTGTTGTCCACCACCACGTCCACCCCTGAGGCATGGGCCGCATCGGCCGCAGCGGCGATGTCCACCACCGTCAGCATCGGGTTGGTGGGGGTCTCCACCCACACCTGGCGGGTCTCGGGGCGGATGGCCCCGGCCAGAGCGTCCTGCTCGGCCAAGTCCACCGCCGTCCACTCGATGCCCCGCTCGCCGTACACCCGGGCAATCAAGCGGAACGTGCCCCCGTAGGCGTCGGTTCCCAGCACAACGTGGTCGCCGGGACGCATCATGCCCACCACCGCATCCTCTGCGGCCATCCCGCTGGCGAAGGCCATGCCGTGCGCGGCCCCCTCCAAGCCCGCCACGCACCGTTCCAGCGCCGCCCGGGTGGGGTTGGAGGTGCGGGCGTACTCGAAGCCCTGATGCCGGCCCGGTGCGGCCTGCACGAAGGTGGTGGCCAGGTGGATGGGAACGGTGATGGCCCCGGTGGCCTCGTCGGGTTCTTGTCCGACATGGATGGCCCGGGTGTCGAACCCCCAATCGCCGGCGCTCACAAGACCCCGCTCATGGACCCGGCGCCGACGCGCCCGAGGACAAGACCCCGCTCATGGACCCGGCGCCGACGCGCCCGAGGACAAGACCCCGCTCATGGACCCGGCGCCGACGCGCCCGAGGACAAGAAGCCGAGAACGTCGGTGCTGGTCATCACCGCCCGAGGGCGGCCGCCGTCGAGCACCAGAAGGGCCGGGGACCGCTCCAGCTTGGCCACCGCCAGCGCCACCGATTCGCCGACGCCGATCTGCTCCAGCGGACGGCTCATCACGCTCTCCACCGGCCGACCCAGCAGGCCGCCGTTGAAGGCCAGCTCCATGAGCTGAAGCTCGTGTACCGCCCCCATCACCTCGGCAGCGGCCAGAGGCATCTCCCCCTTGGCCACCGGAAGCTGGCTGACCCCGTGGTCGCGCATCCGGGTCACGGCCAGCCCGACCGGATCCTCTGGCTCGACGTACACCAGCGGCGGCAGCGCACCCCCCTTGGCGTCCAGCACATCCTTCACGCAGGGGTGCGCCCCGATCAAGAAGCCATACGACGCCATCCAGTCGTCGTTGAACACCTTGGACAGATAGCCCCGGCCGGCGTCGGGCAGCAGCACCACCACCACATCGCCGGGGCCGCAGTCTCGGGCCACCTCCAGGGCGGCGCACACCGCGGTGCCTCCCGAGCCTCCGACCAGCAGGCCCTCCTTGCGGGTCACCAACCGGGCCATGTCGAAGGAATCCTGGTCGGAGACGGGGATCACCCGGTCCACCACCCCGGGGTCGTAGGTCTCGGGCCAGAAGTCCTCGCCGATCCCCTCCACCAGGTAGGGGCGGCCCGACCCGCCGCTGAACACCGAGCCCTCCGGGTCTCCGGCCACAATCCGGACCTCGGGATTCTGCCGCTTGAGAAAGCGGCCCACCCCGTTGAGGGTGCCGCCGGTCCCCGCCCCCGCCACAAAATGCGTGATGCGGCCCCCGGTCTGCTTCCACAGCTCGGGACCGGTGGTCTGCTCGTGCGAGAGGGGATTCACCTGGTTGAAGTACTGGTTGGGGCGATAGGCGCCGGGAGTCTCGGCCACCAGCCGCTCGGCGGTGGAGTAGTACGACTCGGGATCGTCGGGGTCCACCGCCACCGGGCACACCACCACTTCAGCGCCATAGGCCCGCAGGAGCTGCACCTTCTCCTGGCTCACCTTGTCGGTCATCACGAAGATGCAGCGGTAGTCCCGCTGGGCCGCCACCAGGGCCAGTCCCACGCCGGTGTTTCCCGAGGTGGGCTCGATAATGGTCCCTCCCGGTTTCAGCAGACCCTCCCGCTCGGCCGCGTCGATCATGGCCACCGAGGGCCGGTCCTTCACGCTGCCGCCCGGGTTCAGCATCTCCAGCTTGGCGAGAACATCGCACGGCACCCCCTCGGCTGTGCGCCGCATCCGCACCAGCGGGGTGTCTCCGATGAGATCGAGGATCGAGTCTGCGACCTCCACGGCCCAGGCTATCCCTGCTCGCCGATCGGCCCGAAGATCCACTCCCCCCGGTTGTCCACGCCCATAAACTACCCGGTGCTGTGAACCGGCCTCGCATCACCCCTCCGAACATCGCGGTTGAGCCCGAGGGCTGGCGCCAGCAGGCGCTGGCCGACGCCGTCGTCGCCGGCGGAGGGGCGGTGTCGGCCCCCGCCGAGGCCGAGGCCCTGGTTTGGACCGAGCCCGAGGTCCCCGAGCTGCTGGCCGGTGTGCTGGCCGACGGGCCGGGCATCGAGTGGGTGCAGCTCCCCTTCGCAGGCATCGAGAACCTGGCCCACCTGCTCGACCGCGACCGCCTCTGGACCTGCGGCAAGGGGGTGTACGCCGAGCCGGTGGCCGAGCACGCGCTGATGCTGGCAGCGGCTGGCCTGCGGGGAATGGGCCGCTTCGCCCGGGCCCGCAGCTGGTCGCCGCCCCAGGGCCGGAACCTGCTCGGCGGTCGGGTGACCGTGCTGGGCGGCGGGGGCATCACCGACTCGCTCGTGCGCCTGCTCGGCCCCTGGGAGTGCCGGATCACGGTGGTGCGACGGCATCCGGCGCCCATGGAGGGGGTGGATCGGGTGGTCGGCCCCGACGGGCTGCCAAGCGCCCTGAGCGGCGCCGACGTCGTGGTGATAGCGCTGGCGCTGACCCCTGAAACCGCCGGCATCATCGACGCCGACGCGCTCGCCGCCATGTCCTCCCACGCGTGGCTGGTGAACGTGGGCCGAGGCGGCCATG
>JAPYOG010000232.1 GCA_028278785.1 Candidatus Poriferisocius anaerobius
GACGGTCTGGCTGCGGCGCCTGGGCATCGCCGTGAGCCACAGCCGCCCGTACCATCCCCAGACCCTGGGCAAGGACGAGCGCTTCCACGGCACCCTCGAGCGCGACTTCGGCCGCCAGCCGCCGCGTCCCGATCTGGCCGCCTGGCAGGCCAGCTTTGATACCTGGCGGCATGAATACAACCACGTCCGGCCGCACGAGAGCCTGGCCTTGGCCGTGCCCGCCAGTCGCTATCGCGTCAGCCCGCGCCCCTATCCGGCCGAGCTGCCGCCGCTGCCCTACGGGCCCGCCGACGAGCGCCGGCGAGTGGGGCTGGGCGGCCGGGTGTCGTTCCAGGGCCGGCGACTGCGGGTCCCGAAGGGCCTGCGGGGCGAGCTGGTCGCCTTCCGCCCCACGCCCACCGACGGCTGCTGGACCATGCACTTTATGACCGACCACTTGGCCGACGTCGATCTCCGCAAACCCGCCTAAATGTGTAAACCATGTCCCCGAACGTCTGTAAACCATGTCTCCGGTCTGGACACCCGAGGGAGAGGGGGCAAGAGGGGCCATGGCTCCGCGTTCCAGGGGCGTCTTGCAGGGGTCTCGTACGGGGTGACCGATGATGTCGGACGCTGAGCGGCTGGCGCGGTTGGAAGGGGCTACGAGCACCTGGTGACGAAGGCGGACCTGAAGGACCTGGAGTTGCGGCTGACGAGCGATCTGCGAAGCCTGGAGACCCGGTTGACGGTTCGGCTGATGCTGGTGGTGAGCCTGGCCACGGGAGTTGTCGTGGCCGTCGATCGGCTGTGGAGTTGACGCGGGCCGTATCAGAAGACGCCATGTGGTTCAGAGGATTTGAGCAATACACGTACGGGGCGGGGATGGCGGGTGCTGGCCGTTGACGTTGACTTGCGATGCCTTCACGTCAATACTCGTGGCAATACTCCCCGCCGTCCATCGCCGAGACCTGGATTTTCACAACAAGCATCCCCATACCGGCACGCTACCCCTGCACCCGCCAGATTGTCAATCACTGAAATTGTACTACTTACAGCTTATTGCCATAACTACGCAGGACACATCAGAACAGCTGCCCCGCCGCCAAGCGATACACGCGATCTGCATAGGACCGGCCGGTTCGCACCTTTTCCACTTTGTGCTCCGATAGGAGCCGGTCCACAACCGGCTTGACGTGGGTCTGCTAGGACCTGATCTGACGGTCATATTCGTCGTGAGTGCCAATCCACACCCAGATGAAGTCTCCAGCATCATCAACAGCAAGCGCTCGATAGTCCACTCCCACACGTACTGACCAGAACTTGCCCACTTTCTTGAAGCGCAATGATGGGTGCCGCGGATTCTCAGTCAGGAGACGGAATTTCCTTTTGGCAGCCCCCTGGGCAGTTTCGGGAAGCTGCTCAAAGTAGCTCCAGAACCGAGGCGTTGCTCGATGCACCTAGAGCTCCTGAAGCGCGCCGTCCTCCTTGGCCTCGAGGGCCTCAGAAATCAAGAAATCCAACGCCCCCTCATCTGCATCGGCTTCGATCTGCTTGTCCCACCTCTCCCAGTCCAATTCGCTGAACCATTCCCTCAGCTGGGCCTGCTCGGCTTCGGGAAGAACGAGAATCGCCTGCTGAATCTCGGCAAGCCTCGCCATCGCCTCTTCCCGGTCCAATCCCGAGTGATCGACTTCGCTCATCGTCATTCCAATGCCCCTTCACTTACTCAAGACCTAGAAGTCAAAATTTGGAAGGGAGCCCTATGAAGCCAACTCCGACTGCACCACCACCTTAACGACAACCCCAGGCATGGACAACCACTTATTGGGCAGCCCAGGGGATCGTGCGGGCCCTAGTAGGCAGATTTGGCGTCTTGGCGGTGGCGGGCGATTTCGAAGCAGCCTATGGCGGTGGCGGCGGCGGCGTTTAGGGAGCTGAGGGTGCCTGATAGGGGGATGTTGGCTACTACGTCGCAGCGCTGGCGGGCTAGGCGGGACAGGCCACGGCCCTCGCTGCCCACCACCAGGGCGACTGCCTCAGAGGCCACGTTCATCTCATAGACAGTGGTGGGGGCGGTTACGTCGAGGCCCACGGTCCACACTCCTAGCTCCCCGAGGCGGGCCAGCGCGTTGGGGATGCCGGGCACTAGGGCCATAGGAACGTGCTCAACCGCACCGGCGGCTGCTTTGGCGGCCGCGGGGGTGATGTGGGCTGAGCGGTGCTTGCCCAGCACGGCACCGGTGACACCGGCACATTCGGCGGTTCGCAGCGCCGCTCCGACGTTGCCGGGATCGGTGATGCCATCGAGCACCAGCAGAAACGGGGGGCGGCCATCAGAGGGACGGGCCAAATCTTCCAGATCGTGCTCGGCCAAGGGGGCGGCCCGGGCGATCACCCCTTGGGGGGCCTCGGTGGCCGCCATGGACTCGAACTTGGAACGGGCCACTTCTTTGACGGGCACCCGCAGCTCGGCAGCCAGCTCCATCACTTGGGCCAGCACCCCGGTTTGTCTCTGTCCCGTGGCGACCACCACTTCTCGGACCGGGCGAGTGCCGGCCAACAACAACTCTCGCACCGCTTGGCGGCCTTCCACCCGGTCGCCGCCCAAACCGGCCCGTTGGCGGCTGTTGCGCTGCTGGTCGCCAGGTTGTCGGGCCTTGCGGTGGCCCTTGCCGGCACCTGTCTTTTCGCCCTTGCTGGCACCCCTGCTGTGGCCCTTGCCGGCACCTGTCTTTTCGCCCTTGCTGGCACCCCTGTTCGCGTCCCTGTTGGGGCCACCACTGCGGCTTCGCCGGTTGCCGCCTCTCGGGCTCTGTGCGCTCACTGGCGCTCGATGAGGGCCACCGCCCAACAGGCCAGGCCCTCGCCCCGGCCCAGCGCTCCCAGGGCCTCGGCCCGCTTGCCCTTGACCGACACCGGGGCGCCGACCGCCGCGCTGAGG
>JAPYOG010000233.1 GCA_028278785.1 Candidatus Poriferisocius anaerobius
AACGTGCCGAGACCGAACTCGTCCTCCAGGAACAGGTTGGACTGAACGGGGATCGTGAACAGCACGAAACCCAGAGCGACGAACGCGAACAGCACCGCTCTGACCGTCTGGATCCTCAGCAGCCGGGCGAAGGCAGCCTCCACCGAGATGGGAGCGGGGTCGGGGTCGGCGATCACCTGGCTGAGGACACTCGTCTTCTCCCACTGGCCCCGGGTCGGTTCGGGGATCCGGAAGGCGGCCACGGCGAACACCGCCACCGGAAGGCCCAGCAAGAAGAACGACCACCGCCAGCCCTCGTCACCGCCGGCGACCCACGCCACGGTGCCCACCGCGATCGGGCTGACCGCGGCCACGGCCCGGCCGGTGGACTGGGTGAGCCCGCCGATGCGGCCCCGCACCCCGATCGGGTAGGTGTCGGCCAGCAGTGAGCTGTGCACCGGGATCGTGTTCGACTTGGCGATGCCGGCGCCGAAGCGGGTCCAGAACAGCATGAACGCGTTCACCGCGAAGCCCGAGAGGAACACCATCGCAGAGAACACCGCGCTGGCGACCCCGACGATCGGTGCTCGTCTGATGCGGTCGGCCAGCCAGCCCATCGGGAAGGCGCCCAGCACCACGAAGGCGGCTGAGGCGGATGCTATGAAGGTGATCGTGCCATCGGAGACACCGAAGGTGTCACGGATGTCGGGGGCCAGCACGGCCATGGCGGCCTGTTCGAGCTCGTCGAGGCTGTTGAGCACGAGCAGCACGATGAAGGTGAAGGCACCACCCATCTTGAGGCCCTCGCGCAGCGGCATCTCCTCGTCGCCGACCCCCGGCAGAAGGTCGTCAGCGAAGAGCACCTGCTCACCGGCACGGGCCTGAGCGTCGCGGCGAGCCGATTCCGCCGACAGCAGCGCGGCGGTGAGAACAGCAGTGTCGTCTTCGGCGGTCCCCGCAGGCTCAGCCGCTCCGGGCCCTTGCTCGGGGTTGTGGTCGGTCACCAGCCAGCAACCTAGGCCCTTGGGTGCGATGACCGGTGCACTTCGCGCAGGCGCTCGCGGCTGACGTGGGTGTAGATCTGCGTGCTGGCAATGTCGGCGTGGCCCAGCAACTCCTGCACGGCCCGCAGGTCGGCGCCGCCGTCGAGCAGGTGGGTGGCGAACGTGTGACGCAGGGCGTGGGGATGGGTCGGCACCACACTGCGGCGGTCGATCACCCGGCGCACATCGCGGGGAGTCATGGCCCGGCCGCGCTGGTTCAGGAAGACGGCGGCGGTCGGGGTGTCACTCGTGACGAACGAGCCCCGGTGGTCCCGCAGCCAGGCACCCAGCGCGGCCACCGCCGGATCGCTTAGCGGAACCAGGCGCTGCTTGGAGCCCTTGCCCCAGACTCGGACCGCGGCCCGGCCCAGGTCCAAGTCGTCATGGCGCAGGCCGCACAGCTCGCTCACCCGCAGCCCGCTTCCGTACAGCAGTTCGACGATGGCCAGGTCACGAGCATCGCGGGCATCGTCGTCTCCCGCTCGGGCCGGCTTGGAGATGAGGGTGTGGATGTGATCGTCCTTAAGCACCTGCGGGAGCTTCGACGGTCCCCGGGGCGCGGCCAGCCCTAGCGTCGGGTCGACCTCCATCCGGCCAGTGCGCCGGGCCCAGCCGAAGTAGCGGCGCAACACCGAGACCTTGCGGGTGATGGTGCGGGCCGCGTAGCGGTTGTTGCCGAGCTCGGCCAGGTAGCTCCGCAGAGCCCTGCGGTCGACGGACTCGGGACCGGGGCACCCCGCCTGCTCGAGCCACCGTGCGGCCGCGGCCGCGTCCCGCTCGTAAACGGCCCGGGTTGAGTCGGCGACACCGCTCAACGAGTCGAGCCAGGCACTCAGGCCCCAGTTGTCCACACCCCGAGTCTAGTTATCCACACCAATCGGCCGGTTTGGACGCAAGCCCCCTAGGCCCGCAGGACGCGGGCGCCGTCGCGGGCCAGCAGGCCGAGGCGCTCCAAGCCCTCGGCGGCCACCAGCACTTCCGGTACCGGCGCGCCAGCTCGCAGCACCAGCACATCGAGGCTCACCGGGCCGTCGTCGAGCAGTTCGAGCAGCCTCTTCTGGAGCCCGTCAAGACCCTCGATATCGATCCGGCTCACCGTCGGGTCCAAGCCCGCGACGATGCGGGCCAGCATGTCACCACCGGTCGCGCCCGCGGTGGCCAGTCCCAGAGCGACTAGCACGTCCTCGGTGGAGCAGGCTGGAGCACAGCCCTCGCTCAACAGGAGGTTGGTGCCTTCCGCAGCTGGGTTCCGGACCGAGCCGGGTACGGCCATGACCGCGACCTCGCGCCGGATGGCCTCTTCCACGGTGTGCATGGAGCCACCGGCCCGCTTGGACTCGACCACCACGACCACGTCGGCCAGCGCGGCCAGCAGCCGGTTGCGGGCCGGAAAGCGCCAGCCCCAGCAACAGCGCAGCTCCGGTCAAGAAGCGCCGGGACGCGGGCATGCGAAGAGAAGATGCGTTGCCGATGGAGGGAAGTGAGCGGAGATGCGCCAACACGCCGGCAAGTGTACCCTTACGGCACCGTGTTGCCTGGGATTGGGCGGGCTTCGTGAGCGAGAAACTTCAGATCATCGCCTATCCGCTGATAGAGCGGCCGATGAAGCTGCGCCGCGCCGCGCGCGCCAGGGAGTGGATGGACGCGACGGTCGATCATTTCGCCAACCGCTGCCTGCCGCTGTTGATCGCCAACCAGACCGGCTGGGATGTGTGCTCTGTCCGGTCGAATTCAGGGCGCGATGGAACGGCAAGCCGGCCAAGG
>JAPYOG010000234.1 GCA_028278785.1 Candidatus Poriferisocius anaerobius
GGTATGGGCCGCGTTCTTCGGATAGGTGCGTTGAGGCGAGGATCGCGTAATACGAGATCATTTCCATGCTGATGTCGGCAAAGTCAACCGCGCCTTGTGAAGCGTAGGGCAAATTCAACAGGTAGAGCGCGTCCTGAAATCCCATCACGCCCAGGCCCACGGGGCGGTGGCGTTTGTTGGATGTGGCGGCTTCTTCTGTGGGATAGAAATTGATGTCTATCACGTTGTCCAGCATCCTGAGTGCTGTCGATACCGTGTCTTCCAGCAACTCGCGGTTGAGGCCCGTGGGTGTGATGTGCGCCACGAGGTTTACAGAGCCGAGGTTGCATACCGCGGTCTCGCCCTGGCTGGTCACCTCGATGATCTCCGTGCACAGGTTCGACAGGTGCACCACCCGGTCCCTGGAGTTGGCCGCCCCTTCCGGTCCCGGGCCGGTCTGGTTGCACTTGGCGTTGGAGGCGTCCTTGAACGTCATCCAGCCGTTGCCGGTCTCGGCCAGGGTCCGCATCATCCGGGTGTAGAGCTGCCGGGCCGGAACCTGGCGCTCGTAGAGCTCCTCGTTCTCGGCCCTCTCATAGATGGCTCGGAACTCGTCGCCGTATGTGTCGGTCAGCTCGGGCACCTTCTTGGGGTCGAACAGGCTCCACTGCCAGTCCAGCTCCACCCGCTCCATGAACAGGTCGGGGACCCAGTTGGCCAGGTTGATGTTGTGGGTGCGCCGGGCGTGGTCGCCGGTATTGTCCCGCAGCTCCAGGAACTGCTCGATGTCGGCGTGCCAGGACTCCAGGTAGACGCAGGCCGCGCCCTTGCGCCGGCCGCCCTGGTTGACGGCCGCCACCGACGAGTCGAGGGTCTTGAGCCACGGCACGATGCCGTTGGACAACCCGTTGGTGCCCCTGATCAGCGATCCTTTGGAGCGGATCCGGTGCCAGCCCACGCCGATGCCCCCCGCGTACTTCGAGAGCCGGGCGATGTCGGTGTAGCGCTGGTAAATGCCCTCCAGGGAGTCCTCGGGGGAGTCGAGCAGGTAGCAGCTCGACATCTGGGGGTGCATGGTGCCCGAGTTGAACAGGGTCGGGCTCGACGGCAGATAGGCCAGCGACGAGATCAGGTCGTAGAACGCGATGGCCTCGTCGGGGTCGGTGCTCAGCCCGCAGGCGACCCGGAGCATGAAGTACTGGGGGGTCTCTATCACCAGGCGGGAGTCGGGGTGGCGCAGCAGGTAGCGGTCGTACACGGTGCGCAGCCCGAAGAACTCGAAGTTGCGGTCGCGGCCGGAATCGATGGCTGCGTTGAGGGCGGGAGAGTGGATCCGCACGAACTCGACGGTGTCGTCGCCGATGAGCCCGAGGCGGTGGCCGGCCTCCATTGCCTCGGAGAACCACGGGATGTTCTGGTTGCGGACTTCCTTGTCGATGTAAGTGGCGAGCATGCGGGCGGCGAGCTTCGAGTAGTTGGGCTCCTCCACGATGAGCCCGGCCGCGGTGCGGATGCTCAACTCGTCGAGCTCACGGGTCGTGGCCCCGTCGGCGAGGGCGGCGATGGTGCGGGTGCTGACGGTCAGGGGATCGACACCGAGCAGGCCCTCGGCGGCCCGGGCCACCGCGTTGACGATCTTGTTCACGTCGACCGGTTCGAGATTGCCGTTGCGCTTGCGGACCTGCATCGTGGTCGGAGCGGATACCGACGGAGGCGCCTCAGCAACGGAGGTCAGCCGGTCCTGGATCATCGTCACGTCAATGCCTCCTCATAGCGCCCTTGGGTGTCCCCGTCCGCAGTGGCCCCGCTTCAGACCGGCCAAAGCCTCGGACACTGAATTACAGCACCGTAACTACACGCGTGTCAAATCACGCCGCGGCTACCCCGCTGAGCAGGGCTTCTTGCTCGCGGCGGGCGACTAGCTTTGCGCGGATGGAGATACTCGACGTCGACCTGGCGGCTTTCGAGCGGGGCGGGCGCACCCAGCGCGACGCAGTGGTCGACGGCGTCATGCGCAGCCTGGCCACCGGCTTCGTCTATGTGGCCCACGACTTGGGCACGGGGCTGATCGACGAGGCTTACGGGCAGCTCAAGGCGTTCTTCGAACTGCCCCAGGAGCGCAAGGATCGCTACATCGTGGCCGGATCCCACGGCCAGACCGGCTACACGCCGATGATGACCGAGACGGCCGCCATCTCCGACATCCCCGACCTGAAGGAGATGCTCAACTGGGGCGAGCCGGCGCCGCCGGGCCACCCGCTCCGCCAGCGGTATCCCCACCGCTACGGGCCACCCACCCTGCCCGAGGACGACCAGCCCGGCGTCACCGAGCTGCTGCTCGGATTCCATGCCTCCGTGCTCGACATCCAGCGCCGGGTGCTGCGGGTGATCGCCGTCGGGTTGGGAGTCCACGAGGAGTTCTTCGACGTAATGCTGGAGTACGGCGCCACCCTGACCCGCGCCCTTCACTACCCGCCCATGGTGACCGCACCCACAGAGGGCTTCATGTGGGCGGCCGAGCACGGTGACATCAACCTCATCACCATGCTTCCTCGGGCCACCGCGTCCGGCCTGCAGGTGCGGACCACCAACGGCTGGGTCGACGCCATCCCGCCCACCGGCAGCGCCATCATCAACACCGGCATGATGCTCGAGCACCTCACCAACGGCATGATCGGCGCCGGGATCCACCGGGTGATGGCGACCGAGGGCCAGACCGGCGAGCGCTACTCGGTGGTGCAGTTCGCCCATCCCACGCCGTGGACGATCCTGTCGCCGCTGCCCACCTGCGTGACCGATGAGCACCCCCTGCGGTTCCCCACCATCACCTCGGCCGACGCCCTCGACAAGGTGATCTGGGAGATCAACCTGGTAGAGGACGGCCGCCGCCTAGAAGGCAGCTAGCTGCTAGGTTGGTGGCCCCGCCGGGGCCATGATCAACAAGGATCCACGATGACCCGTAGAGCCTTCAGGAGCACCCTCAGCATCGCAGAATGCGCCGGTGATTTCGTGATGCAGGTAGCCCGCGCGCCGAAGCACTATTCCGGTCCTGACCCTGCCAAAGCAGCCGCCCGTCGGGTGGCAGGAGCCATCGACACAGGCTGGATGGTCGGTGTATCGATCGACAGAGTGCTCGGCAAGGAGCTTGCCGACGGCCACAAGTCATCGTGATGGGATGAGGCCGGAATGGTCCGCAGAGTCATCAACAGCATCCGCAACCTCGCGAAGTCCGTCGGCGACTTCGTGATGCACGTACTGCACGCGCCGAAGGGTGAGTCGACGCCTGATCCCAACAAGGCAGCTGCCAAGCGGGTGCGGGAGGCCATGCACGCCAGGTCAGCTGGTCCTGGAGGAGGAATGCACGGCTTCGGCAACAGCCGCGCCGGCCGCACGATGGACAAGCTCATTGGCAAGGAACTCGCTGAGGGCCACAAGGAGGCTCGCAAAGCGAAGGGGCGCTGACCTCTAGCCAGTCCCGCACTGTCGAGGCGCCCGCTCAGCGGTGGCGGGTGCTTTCGCCGGGTTGGCGTGGATTGGTTGAGCTGGGGGCCAGGTCGCAGCGGGCCGGTTGGCCGTCGATGACCACGTCGTGGCTGACGAAGCCCGCCAGCCAGCGGCTCGTCGTCGTGGACTCGGCCGCTTCGGCGGCGTCACCTTCCGAGAGCGCGGTGACCTCCAGGTCGGTGGCCAGGATCTGCTCGGCCACGTAGTCGCGCCACTGCGCGACGGCCGCGGCCCGCTCGGCCGAGGACAGTGCCAGCGAGACCTGGATGCGGTCGGTCACTACGTAGCCGTCGATGCGCCGGCAGTCCTGGATCACCCGAACCGCGTCGCGGGCCCAGCCCTCGGCCTCCAACTCCGGAGTGACCGCGGTGTCGAGCACGACCACCGCGTCGCCGGACTGCAGCCCGGCTGCCGCCCCGCCCTCCGACGTTTCCACGGCCAGTTCGAAGCTGCCGGCCTCCAGCACGTGTCCGGCCACGGTGGCGGTGCCGTCGTCGTTGCGGGTCCAGTCTCCGGAG
>JAPYOG010000235.1 GCA_028278785.1 Candidatus Poriferisocius anaerobius
GGAGGACTCTCGTTCTGCGCCCGCGACTCCGGCGCCCAGAACAAAACGCTCCCAACCAACGCCAGCAAAGCCCCAAGAGCGATCAAGGACCTGCGACGACCAGCAGCACCCTCGCCGCCGGACCAAACCGAGTGAAGCAACATCATCATGGGCAACTTTCTATCAGACCGGGCCAACGAATCAAAGCCTATACAACCGCCGACACCCCAAAAGAGCCAGAGCACAAAAACCCCGAACCGGCGCACCAAACCCAAACAGGCCCAGCACACACACAATACCACCCAACACCACCCCAACCAAAAACCAACACCCCAACACCACCCAACCGGCAACCACCACAAACCACCACAAAAACCAGGAACACCGCCCTGAGCCCGGACGCAGACAAGAGTACGCTGGGGGTGCCTGGGGCTAGGCGCAGGCACCGGCTTGAGGGCGTCGGGCTCGTCGCCGAAATCCATGGTGCCGAACTCCCGGCAGGCCAGGGCCAGAGCGGTGTCGAAGGCCGCACTCGGGGATTGGGGGAGCTTACTGGGCGCTTGCCTCTCGCATGATGGCGGTGTGGACAAGGGCGAATCTGGGGTCGGTGCTTTCCCTGCGGTCCACCCTGCTCAGATGGTCTTCGGGGATTTTGCGACCGGCTGCGAGCATTGCAAATGCCTTGCCTGCTGCAACGATGTCCGCAAGGTCGAGGTCTCCCTCTTCGCGGAGCCTTCTCTCGCCCTCCTCGTACAGGGCGATGGCCTCTTCGAGGTTGCCTCTAACGGCTTTGACGAGTCCGGCGGTGGCCAATGCGAGATCGCATTCCGAGAGGTCAGGCAGTACCCGTTGCGCCCCGTCAGGATTGCCGTCCATCGCGAGGGCGAAAGCGACGTTGTTGCAGAGCACCTCGTCGCCGATGCCGCGCCTGATCCCGGCCATCCCGATCCGGGCTGCTTGTTGGTGATCCCCCTCGTGCATGGACAGGAGATAGGTGGCAGCGATGTGCGCGTCCGCGGAGAACGGCTCTTCTCTGACCCTGTCGACAGCAACTTTCAGGCTGCGGTCGAACTCAAAGCGCAGAAATGCGACTCGCTGCTCGACGGCCAGAAGCGCCGGACGGCCGTAGCGCTCAACGAGTGCGCTGTAAGCGGCTTCCAGCGCTGAAAGGTCAGCCGTTGTCTGCGCGGTGTTGGCAAGCAAGCGGGCGATCACCTCGCTTCGGTAGTCGCACCGCTCGAGCGCATCCAAAGCGCGGCCAAACACCTCCTTGCGGGGCTGCGCCGGAGCTCTGAGCAGGTCGATGCAGATACGCAGCTCCTCCCTCTGAGCGGGTGAAGCCTCTTGCACATCCCTCGACGTGTCCGCTCTTTGCAGGCGCTTCAACGCGCCTTTGACATCTCCTGAGATGTGCAGGGCCGCTGCGGCGGCAAGCACCATCTGGATGTCGCCGGGGTGATGGGCAGCGAGGCGGTCGAGGGCCGACACCGCTTCGCTGGTTGCGCCCTGGGAAAGCAGGAAGGCAGCCAAATTGAGACCCGCTGTGCGGTCTGCCGGCGCGAGAGCAGCGGCGGCAGACGCAGCCCGGATCGCCTTGCGGGTGGAGCCTGCCAACGCGTACGCGTAGCCAAGGTTGCAAAGGGTTGAAGGGGAGTCGGGAACGCTTCTCAGAGCTGAGCGCAACTCGCGAATGGCGTCATGGCACCGGCCCATTTGTGCCAGCACCGCTCCTTTGAGCGCCGCCCCTGCCTCGCTCCCGTAGCCTTCGAGAAGCTCCAGCGCTCTCTCCAAGTGCCCTTGGTTGGCTGCAAACCCAGCCGCTAGCACAGCGGCAGAGCTTTTGGCCCCGCTCCCCGCAGAGGATGCCACCAACACCCTTCGGAGTCCTTGGTCCGCAAGGGCGACCTCCCCCAAACCCGCGGCAACCTGGGACGCTGCTATAAGGGCTGGGGCGTCAACGGGCTCATTCTCCAACACCTGCTTGGCCGCATCCCGAGCGCTGACGCGGTTCCCGAAGCTCACCTCACTAACAGCGAGCCTGGCCAGTGCAGTAGGTGAACCGGGGAACTTGTCTGCCAGAGCGCGTGCCTGCAAGAGGTCGCCGTCGATTTGGTCGGGATGAGGATTGGGCAAGAGTGCTGTTGCTGAGGTCTGCGATTGCTGGTCCTCGCTTAGCGGCACGACGACGCGGGCAGCCGCGGGGTTTGGCGGAGCGAGGAATCTGTCTTCTTGGATAGTAAAGAAACGGTGGATGCCAGCTGCCCACCAGAACCGGACGTCAAGGCTATGAGGGGTCTTTTTGCATCAAACAGGAGCACGTTCGATGCTTTGAGGTCCCTGTGCATGATCCGCCTGCAGTGCATTTGGTGGATGCCTGCCACCACATCGCGGAAGAGCAGCATCTTGGCACGCCAGCTGAGTTCATGCCGGTAGCGCCCGCTGAGGGCCTGGCCGATGCAGGCATCAGCAAAGCTGGCCATATCTGGCTCGGATTTCAACGAGAAGCTCAGGGTGTCGCAGGAGGATTTCCGCGATGTCGGACGGGATGTCGCCAGCAGCCAACGCAACATGCTCGCCGTCGAGCGCATAATGGCTTACCGCACGATCGCGAAGTTCTGCTGATGGCTGCCGTTCCCCCGTTTCCACGCGTGAAAGGTACGACGCGTCCACTCCGAGGTCATTTGCAGCGCTCCTCAAAGACTGGCCCTTGGCCTGTCTAGCCTTGCGAAACATGTCTGCTATTCGTCTGCCTGTCATGCTCTCACCATACAGTGGTGTTGCCACAGTTGGCAACACCATATTGGGATTGTCGGTGGCAACGCCTGTGCGGCGCCTTGGCTAGGCGGGCTCGGCGGGGGGGTTGGCGCCCAGTTTGAGCTCTATGCGGGCCAGGCGCTCGCGTGGCCCCGGAGCACCTCATATATGCCGTCTATCCGTCTGTTCGTCTCGCTCAGGGCGTTGGAGATGCGGCTGAAGATCACGCCCAGCATGGTCGCCAGCATCACTGCCGACGCCCCGATCACCGAGCTCAAAATCGCGGTGTCCATTCAAAACTCCCTCAAAAGGGGCTGCTCGGGGGGAAGTATCGCACTACCCTACCCGAGCCCGGCCGCCGCAACAGCCCCGGGCTAGGCGCAGGCGTCGGCTTTGAGGGCGTCGGGCTTGTCGCCGAAATCCATGGTGCCGAGCTCCAGGCAGGCCAGGGCCAGAGCGGTGTCGAAGGCCGCTTTCGGGGAGGCGAAGGTTTCCAGGGCATTCTGGCGGGCGACGGCCTCCCGGCGCGTGTAGGGCAGCGCACACACGTCGGCCACGCCGTCGCTGTCGCTGTCGAAGGCGTAGGTGCGGCGGATGCCCAGGCTCCTGGCGGTGCAGAAGTCGGGGCCGTCGATCAGCCCGGAGAAGAACACAGCGGCCCGGGCGGGGTCCACCGGGGGTGGAAGGCCGGCCACCTGGCGGGTGGCGCAGGCGTCTGTTTGCAAAGAGATCGGTGAGTCGCCGAGGTCGGCGTCGATGCGATCGCAGGCGGCCAGCACCTGTGCCCGAAAGCCCTCGGCGTCGAGCAGCGCCCGCTTCTCCAGGGCGTTCTGGCGGGCGACGGCCTCCCGGCGCGTGTAGAGCAGCGAGCACACATCGGCCACGCCGTCTCGGTCGTCGTCGAGCGGATAGGTGCGGGGGCCTTCCAGGCTCCTGGCGGTGCAGAAGTCGGGGCCGTCGATCACCCCGGAGAAGAATCGGCCGGTGACCACGACGGTGACGGTGTCGGTGTCGGCACCGCCGCCCTGGTCGGTGACGGCAACTGCGAAGGTAAGCGAGACGCTGGTGTATCCGCCCAGCTTGGGGGCGGTGAAAAAGACCACCGGGCGGTCGTCGTAACCGGCGGTGAAGGGGTTGAGGCCGGAGTAGTCGTCGCCGTTGGGCACGAAGCCGCCCAAGTCCAGCCGGTCGAAGGCGGTGAGGGGCCGCCGGCTGAGGGAGGGGGTGGTGGCCAAGCCGGTGTAGCTCCACGACCACCGGAGCCGGGTGCCGGGATCGGGGTCGATGGTCTTGGTGCCGTCGAGGCGGACGTCCGCGCCGGGGGCCACCGTCTGATCCTCCCCGGCGTTGGCGATGGGGCGCTCGTTGCGGCCCAGGACCGTGACGGTGACCGTGTCGGTGTGGCCCACTCCCCACCGGTCGATGGCGGTGAAGGCCAGATGGACACGGCGCACGCCGTTGGCCGAGAGCTGCGGGGCGGTGAACGACACGGTGGCGGTGTTGGCGTTGAGCAGTTCCACGGTGGGCTTGGCCAGCGGCTCGCCGTCGGCGTCTACCTGGGCCCAGCGGTAGGAGAGGCGGTCGCCGTCGGCGTCGGTTGCAGTGCCGGTGAGCGAGACGGTGCCCCGGTTGTCGGTGCCCCCCCGAGGGCCGTCCTCAGCGGTGCGGTCGGCGGGGGCGGTGGCCACAGGAGGGGTGTTGTCGGCCACCACGAAGGTGATCTGGCCCCGACCGACAAGACCGGTGGGGTCGGTCACGGCGACGACCGCGGGAAAGGCCTGGCCCTGGGATGCGTTGGCCGGGGCGGTGAAGGTAGCCCGGGAGGTGGGGCCCTTGGCGGGGTTGGAAGCGCTGGCTGCCACACCGGCGCCCGAGGTCGCGTCCCTCGAATCTCCGCCCGTGATTCGGGTCCCCGCCCGTCATTGCGGTCCCCGCCCGAATGTCATTCCGGCGAAGGCCGGAATCCAGGCTTCCCCGCAGACCGTGGCCGTCCTCGATGCCTCGGGGACTGACGGGGCCTACGCCGAGTCGATCCCCAACTGCCGGCGCAGGGTGCCGGCGTCGGTCGCCGGTGTCGCGCAG
>JAPYOG010000236.1 GCA_028278785.1 Candidatus Poriferisocius anaerobius
ATCAAGATGCGTGTTCGGACTCCTATCGGTGTAGCGTTCTCCCTCCGTGGGATCGCTCATAAAGAAGCGCCGCAAGCGCATGCGCAAAAAGAAGCACAAGAAGATGCTTCGGCGAACCCGACATCAGCGACGCAAGTAGAAGATGCTTCGGCGCACCCGGCATCAGCGGCGCAAGTAGCACTCCACACGTCGCGCCCGACTGTTCAGGCCGTTCGAGTTGCCGCTCGGGTGGTGGTGGCCACGACGCGGCCCGGACCCGGATGGGTGCCGCTGACGAACCAGGTGCTGCCGCTTCCTGCCA
Source organism: Candidatus Poriferisocius anaerobius (assembly GCA_028278785.1). Classification (GTDB taxonomy): domain Bacteria; phylum Actinomycetota; class Acidimicrobiia; order Acidimicrobiales; family Bin134; genus Poriferisocius; species Poriferisocius anaerobius. Next base: position 302 of record JAPYOG010000236.1, read on the forward strand.
GCCTCGGGGTCAGTCCGGTGGAGTTGCCCAGTTCGTCGCGACGGGCCGCCAGCTCCGGGACCACCCGCAGAGCCGCGGCTTCCAGATCGTTGCCGTGTTCGCCGGCCGGGCCCCCCAGCTCGTCCCAGGCCGCGTAGACGGCCGCAGTGTCGCATCCCACCGGTGCCAGCAACAGGGTGTACTGCTCGGACACGTAGGGCAGCGGTTCGATGATCTCGCCGATGCCCCTCACCCGGGCTCGGCCGCCCGCAAGGCAGAACGCCACATCCGCGCCTATGGATGCGGCCGACGCTGCGTCGGTAATCCCGGCCCAGCGCAGCACCGCGGCCGCGTCGGCTGATCCGCCCCCCAGCCCGGCACCGACCGGGATCCGCTTGTGCACCGTGACCCGCGCCCGGCGCTCCGCCAGGGCCAGTGCACGCTCGACCAGATTCTCGCCGGGCCCGGCAATGCCGCGGATCTCGTTCCCCGCACCATCGAGCATCCGCACACCGGACCCGCCGTCGGTTATTTCCAGCCGGTCCCCGAAGTCGACAGTCACCATCTCAGCATCGACCTCGTGATAGCCGTCCGGCCGGACCCCGGTGATCCGCAGACTGAGCGTCAGTTTCGCCGGCGCGAATATGTCGATCACACTGCGAAAGCTACAGTCCACACTTCTCGCAGCGAATAGAGGGAGAGAACCTTGCCTTCAGGCTCGTTCATGGGCAACGCCGTGCTGAGACGCGAGGATCCCGACCTGCTCACCGGAGCGGCCCGCTACGTGGGCGACATGGACCCGCCCAGCACGGTGCACGTGACCTTCGTGCGCTCGGTGATGGCCCATGCCCGTATCGCCTCGGTCGACGCCGAAGCGGCGCGGTCGGCACCGGGCGTCCTCGGAGTGTGGACCGCGGCGGACGTGCCCATCGCCCCCCAGCACCTGTTCATAATGCTCCCACCGGAACTCGCCCGCCTGCCTCTGGCAGACAAGGCCCGCTACGTGGGCGACCCGATCGCGGCGGTGGTGGCCGAGTCCCGGGCCGCGGCAGTGGACGCGGCCGAGCTGGTGGAGGTGGACTACGACCCGCTGCCGGCCTTGACCGACCCGTTCGAGGCCCTGGAACCCGGCGCTGAAGTGGTAATCGAGGCCCACCGGTCGAACAAGGCGATCGAGTTCGCAACGACCGCCGAGTCCGAGACCATGACCGGGCACGACCTGGTGGTGACGGGGCGCTTCGTGAACCATCGGATGTCCGGAGCGCCGATCGAGCCGTCCGCGGTGCTGGCGGCCCCCGGCGATGGCGGCGGGGTGACGCTCTGGTGCACGACCCAGCGGCCCCACGAGGTACGCGACCAGGTGGCCGCGGCCCTGGAGGCGCCCCCTGACCAGGTGAGGGTGATCGCCCCGGCCGTGGGGGGAGGCTTCGGGCCGAAGGCCGTGGTGTACCCGGAGTTCGTCATGGCCGCGTGGCTGGCTCGCCAGCTGGGACGGCCCGTGAAGTGGGTGGAGACTCGCAGCGAGAACCTAATCAACATGACCCACGGACGAGACCACGTTCACGACGTCGAGTTGGGCCTCACCGCTGACGGCGTGTTCCGGTGGCTCAGGGTCAGGGCAACCGCCAATGTGGGCGCCTATCCCGGCATCGGCGGATTCATTCCATTCTTCACCATGTCGATGGCATCGGGTCCCTATCGCATCCCCGCCGTCCACTACGAAGCGGTCGCGGCCATCACCAACACCACGCCCGTGGCGGCTTTCCGGGGCGCGGGTCGGCCCGAGGCAACGATCACGCTGGAGCGGATCGTCGACATGGCGGCGTTCAAGATCGGCATGGATCCCGCCGAACTCCGGCGTCGCAACCTGCTCGACCCCGGCGACTTCCCCCTGACCACGCCCACCGGCGCCACCATGGACTGCGGCGAGTACGCCCGGGCCCTCGAGCTGGCCCTGGAGAAGGCCGGATATGCCGAACTGCGGGAGGAACAGGCCCTCCGGCGGGCCTCGGGCAGCCGGAAGCTGCTGGGCATCGGCGTGTGCACCTATGTCGAGATAACCGCGGTCGGTCTGTTCACCGAGTTCGGATCGGTCACGGTCGAACTCGACGGCACCATCACGGCCCGAGTGGGCACCGCGTCCCACGGCCAAGGACACGCCACCGCCTTCTCGCAGATCCTGGGCGAGGTGCTGGGTGTGCCCGCCGACCAGGTCAGGGTGATCCACAGCGACACCGGGAAGGTCCCCCGCGGCACCGGCACTGTGGCGTCCCGGTCACTGCAGATCGGGGGCAGCGCGGTGTTCACATCCGCCAACGAGGTCCTCGAGACGGCCAAGCGTCTGGCGGCCGGCCTGCTGGAGGCCGACAGCGCAGACATTGTGGTGGCTCCCGGGGGTCTCGCCGTGGCCGGCGTGCCGGCCAGAACGGTGACATGGGCCGAGCTGGCGGCAGCGGCTGAAGCCGACAATCCGCCGGCCGGAGTCGAACCCGGGAAGCTGGCCGCCGAGACCGATTTCACCCAGAGTGAATCCACCTACCCGTTCGGCGCTCACGTGTCGGTGGTTGAGATCGACTCCGACACCGGTGACACGAGGGTGCTGCGCCACATCGCGGTGGACGACTGCGGCCGGATCCTCAATCCGCTTCTCGTGCAGGGACAGGT
>JAPYOG010000237.1 GCA_028278785.1 Candidatus Poriferisocius anaerobius
CCCTCGACGAGGCTCACCCGCCACAGCCGCCCGCCCAGCGCGAACACCGCGGCGGTCAGTCCCTCGTCGGCGTCATAAGAGACGATGCCCTCGGCCGTCTCCCGCACCCGCTCGCGCCGGGCCCGCTCGGCCGCCGGCACGTCGCCGTCGCCGTCGCTCCCGCCGCCGTCGCTGGGATCGGTGAGGTGGCGCGGGTCGGCCACCAGGCGCTCCACACCGGCGGCGACGTCGAGAACCCACAGCGAGTTGACGGGATCGACCGGTCCCGATGAGCGCAGGAACGCCACCCGGGCGCCGTCGTCGGACACTCTGATGTCCCGGGGCTCGCCCAGCGTGAAGCGCCGGGTCAGAGCCTGGCGCCTAGGGAACGACTCAGTCCCGTCCACGCGTGCCCGCTGGCTCAGCGCCGGGTATGTCGGCGGGATCGGCCGCTCAGTCGCCCATCTGGGCCTGGAGGTAGTTCTGGATGCCGATGTCGGCAATGGCGCTCTGCTGGGTTTCGATCCAGTCGAGGTGCTCCTCCTCGCCCACCAGCAGATGCTCGAGCAGCTCGCGGGTGCCGACATCGCCCTGCTCCTCGGCCAGAGCCACCCCCCGGCGGTAGCGGTCGATGGCGGTCACCTCCAGTTGCCGGTCGTTCTCCATCTGCTCCTCGACCGTCTTGCCGGGCCGCACGCTGCTGAGGCTCTCCAGCCGGGGCATCCCGTCGAGATAGAGGATGCGGTCCATCAGCTTCTCGGCGTCGTGCATCTCCTCGATGGACTCCTCGCGCATCTTGGCGGCCAGGCGGGTCCATCCCCAGTCCTCGCACACCTTGGAGTTGACGAAGTACTGGTTGATGGCGGTGACCTCGGCGGCCAGCGCCTCGTTCAGGAATTCGATGATCTCCGGTGAGCCCTGCATGGCCCCACCCTAACCGGCGCCGGGCGCTCCGGGCCCACCGCCTACGAGCATCGGCGACGGCTTCACATCAGGTGGTCGCGGCGGATCACCAGGAACCAGGTCAGAACGAAGGACAGGCCCACCAGCACCACTGCCATGATCCCGGCCTCGGCGATGAAGGCCTCCTCGAAGGAGCCGAAGATCTGCGTCGTCAGTGTGAAGAAGCCCAGCGGCGAGACGAACAGGCTGATCGGCAACTCCTTCATCACCGACAGCAGCACCAGGCCGGTTCCGGCCAGCAGGCCCGGGCCCATCATGGGAAGGTCCACCGCGAGGAACCGGCGCACCCGACCCGCGCCCAGGATGCGGGCCGAGTCGTGCAGCCTCTCGGGGACACTGCGGACCGCGACCAGCGTCACCCCCATCGCCAACGATCCGAAGCGGACCATGTAGGCGAAGATCAGCAGGGCCATGGTGTCGTTGAGCAGTTCGAACGCCAGGTCTGACCGCAACGTCCAGAACCGCATCGACAACGCGATCAGAATGCCCGGGAGGGCGAAGGTGCTTACCACGACGGCGTGGGCGAACGAGCCCGCACGCGACCGGTACCGGCCGACCAGCAGCGCGATGGGCAATACCGCGGCGGTCGACAAGACCGCCGCGACCAGGCTCGCGCCCAGCGTGTTGGTGGTGGCCTCCAGCACCTTGGCCCCGTCGATCGTCAGAGATCTCCCACCTGTCGCCGAGCGCACCAGGCCGCGCGCCGCCCAGTCCACCAGCGCCACCAGCGGCGCCCCGACACCCGCGCCGGCCGACAGGGCCACGAAGCCCAGAGCGGGAATCCGCCAGCGGCCGAGGTCGTAGACCATGGGTCGACTCGACTGCACTGTTGCGGCGTCGGGCAGGCTGCGCGAGAAGCGCCGCTCAGCCAGAACCACCAGCGCGGCCAGCACGAGCAGCAGCAGACTGAGGGCCAGAGCCACCGGCGGGTTGGCGAGCTGGTTGGTGGCGATGGCCCTCGTGAGGGTGTCGTAGCGCATGAGCTGCACTGCGCCGAAGTCGCTCAGGGTGTAGAGGAATACCAGCAGCGTCCCGGCGCCCATGGCGGTGGCGATCTGGGGGAGGCAGATGCGCCCGAAGACCTTGAGCGCAGTGTCGCCCAATACCCGGGCGCTCTCCTCCAGCGAGCCGGGCAGCTGCCGCAGCCGGGCCGCCACCGGCAGATAGACGTACGGGTAGGTCATCAGCGTCAGCACGAGCCACGCGCCGTTGAAGCCTCGAAGCTCGGGGGTGCGATCCAGGCCGATCCCGGCAAGGAGGTCGTTGGCCAGACCTCCGGGGTTGAGGGTGTGGATGAATGCGGCCGCTCCGACGAAGGTGGGAAAGACCAGCGGCAGGGGAAGCAGCACTCGCCACAGCCGGCGCCAAGCGAGGTCGGTGCGGGTGGTAAGCCACGCCAGCGCGGTGCCCAGCACCAGCGCGGCTCCCGACACCGACACCGCGAGCCGCACCGAGCGCCACAGCGGCCCGAGGGTACGGTCGCTGATGAGCAGCCCGGCCGGGTCGGCCCCCTCCGCGAAGTTCCGGTACACCAGGTACACGCCGGGGAACGCGAACCCCAGCGCAAGGGCCAGGCCCACGACCCGCAGGAGCGGCGGGACAGCGGATGGGCGGAGGGCCCCTTGGCGGCCTGCCTCGGCCGGATGAGCGACTGT
>JAPYOG010000238.1 GCA_028278785.1 Candidatus Poriferisocius anaerobius
GTCCCAACCAGAACCCCACCTATCAGATCAACGGCGCACAGCGGCGAGGATCGGAGAAGCTGATGCTCCAGGAGTGGCACTACTTCTTCGAGAACACCAAGCGATGGCGCAATCTGCGCAAGATCACCATCGCCCAGGTGCAGGGCCCGGTGCTGTCCGCCGGGTTGATGCTCATGTGGAGCTGCGACCTGATCGTGGGCGCCGAGGACGCTACCTTCGCCGATGTGGTGGGCACCCGGCTGGGCATGATGGGGGTGGAGTACTTCGCCCACCCGTGGGAGTTCGGCCCCCGCAAGACGAAGGAGCTGCTGCTCACCGGCGATTCCATCGACGTCCACGAAGCCCACGCGCTGGGCATGGTGTCCAAGGTTTTCCCCAACGAGACCCTTTCGGAGCAGACCCTGGAGTTCGCCCAGCGCATCGCCGCGGTACCCACCATGTCCGCGCTGTTGGTCAAGGAGGCCGTGAACCAGACCACCGATGCCCAGGGCTTCAACACCGCCTTGTCGGCGTGCTTCACCCTCCATCAGCTCAACCACTCCCATTGGGCCTCCATCACCAACGGCGAGTGGTGGATTGCCACCGAGGAGCACGGTGTTCCCCATTGGAAGAACGCCCCCAAGCTCCAACCTGCGGCCAAGACCTCGCCCGGCGGCGGCTGACCCGAATATCAGGCGACAATACGAACGATTGCGAAAGAACGCCATGAGCGAAGGAACGCCATGAGCACAGAGCCCAAGGTGCTGAAATTCGACGACATCGAATGGGTGGACGAGTCCGCCAACACCGATGCCCCCAAGGAGCTGATCGAAAAGGCCAAAAAGCTCGGCGCGGGACGCAAGCGTGTGGCCCAAGGCGAGGGGGGTTTCTGGTGCCAGTACAGCACTTTGCCCGCCGGCTACCATGTCCCTCCCCACAGCCATGACCAGAACGAACTGCTGATCGTGGTGTCGGGCGGATGCGAGGTGTGGCCCAATGGCGCCGACGGCCCGTCGATGGAGCTGGGACCGAAGGACTCGGTCATCCTGGCGGCCAACCACAAGTACTCCTTCACCTGCGGACCCAACGGCATGGAGTTCTTCGTGATGCGCCCCGACGACGCGGCAGCATCGTTCAATCAGCCCTGATCCCCAAGGAGTCAACTCGCGACCGGCCGCTAGCGGCGTGTCGCGGGTTTAGCGCTGGATACGTTGTCTTGACCGTAGGCGCTCTAGCGCGCTCACGAGTTGATCAGCGAGAACATGCTGGCTGATCTCGCGCAGTTGACCCTCTAGCTCGGGGCGCGACTTCGGGAAAACGTGAGCGCGACTCAGTTCTGCCCGGCAAATGTGAGTCAAGCTCGACAACTGCAACTCGTCAGCAGCATCTTCGTCTCCAGCCTCGCGCAACTCCTTCGAGAGGCATTCCGCCTTCTCGGCCCGCGCACTGGCATCGGCCGCTGATGGCAAACAGAGGCGATCGTTCCAGTCTGCTCTGAGCCTTGTCCACCAACAGTCCCGCTCAAACAGGACTTGGCCGAACCGAACGGTCCACGACAGGTAATCGTGGCCTTGCCCGAGTTTTTGCGTGACTTCAGCTTCGTCGTATCCGCAAAGGTCTATTGAGATCGGAGGCTGCGGCATTGCCGGACGACTGTTTTGGTACACAAACACCAGATCTAGGTCGTCGCTGAATTCGACATCGCGGACAGAAGATCCGGTGGCGACAATGGCTTCAATGGCCTCAGATGACCTTGCGGCTGGTCGCCATCAGGTACTTCCCCACGACTAGCTTGCGGAGGGGCAGCTTGGAGTCCTGCATCGGTGTTCTGGTCATGACATTGAAATCTGTATTCCGCCATGAAGGTCCAAAAGGTGACCAAGGTAGAGCTGGCAAGGCGTCTTGGGGCCAGCGAGACCGCGATTCGACGGTTGGCAAATCCCGACCATCGCTCTCACATCGGCCAAGTCAACAAAGCCCTCACGGCCCTGGGCTGCAACCTTGTGGTGGAGGTTGTGCCTACCTGATTGGGGCCAGCATTGGATTGGATACGCTTGGCGTTGATGGGAGGGAATGGCCGATGATCACCGGGATGAACCATGCGGTGCTGTATGTGCGGGATGCCCGGCGTCAACAGCAGTTCTATGCCGACGTGCTGGGGTTCACCACAATCATTGACGAGCCGGGGCAGTTTGTGTTCATGAGGGCGCCGGCCTCGGAGAACCACCACGACATCGCCTTCTTTTCCATCGGCGACGGGGCTGAGCCGTCGGCGGCCGGGCGTCGTTCGGTGGGGATGTACCACATTGCCTGGGAGGTGCCCACCCTGGAGGAGTTGGTCGACATCCGCCAGCGGCTAGTGGATGCGGGCGCTCTCTACGGCGAGAGCGACCACGGGGCCAACAAAAGCCTTTACGCCAAAGACCCAGACGGACTGGAGTTCGAGGTGATGTGGCTGGTGCCCGCCGTGTACTGGGGCGATGAGGAGAACGAGGCCATCATCCGGCCGCTGAATCTTGCTGAGGAGCAGCGCCGCTTTGCCGCGCTGGCCGCGGACGACTGACCGCCATGAACTTCACCAACCAGTACTGCTACTTCTACGAAGACGACCTGTTCGTGGACACCGATCGGGATGGCTTCCGTCGGCGGGTCATAACCGGAGACGGCCTTCAGCTCTGCTTTTGGCGCATCGCCGGTGGGGCCACTGGGTCGTTCCTGCACCGCCATGAAGACCACGAACAGCTCGGCATCATCGTTCGAGGCAAGCTCGACTTCCGCATCAACGACGATCCCGACAGCACCGAGCGGGTGGTGCTGGGCGAGGGCGAGGCCTATATCGCGCCCAAGGGGGTGTGGCACGGTGACTCGGTGTTCATCGGCGATGACGAGTACGGCGAGTGCTGGATACTCGACGTGTTCGCCCCGCCCCGCGACGACCTGCTCGCAGGCTGAACTATGTCGGATTGGCGTCTGGCCGTTGACATCGGGGGGACGTTCACCGATGCGGTGCTGTTGGACGCCGCCACCGGTGAGGTAACCGTCAACAAGGCCCTCACTACCCCGGCCGCCCCCCTCGAGGGGGTACAGGCCGCGGTGGGCCAGCTCTTGCGGCGAGCTGAGGTAGCTCCCGGAGAGATCACTGCTCCCATCGTCCACGCCACCACGCTCATCACCAATGCCCTCATTGAGAACAAGACCGGTCGGGCCGCCCTGGTCACCACCACCGGTTTCGGCGACACCCTGTTGATCCGCGACGAGCACCGCTACGACATGTACGACCTCCAGATCGAGTTTCCCGATCCGCCCATCAGCCGGGAGCTCACTTTCGAGATCGACGAGCGCACCGCGGCCACCGGGGAGGTGCTGGTGGTTCCGTCGGCGGCCAGCATGGCCGCGCTGGTGCGAGGGCTGGAGGCCGCCGGCGTCGAATCGGTGGCGGTATGCCTGCTCAACTCCTACGTCAACCCGGCCAACGAGCGGCTTCTGGCTGATGAGCTGCGCCGGGAGCTGGGAGTGCCAGTGTGCGCCTCGGCCGATATCTCGCCGCAGATCAGGGAGTACCCCCGCATGATCACCGCGGCCTGCAACGCGGCAACCATGCCCATCATTGGCCCGTATCTGGACGAGCTTCAGAAGTGGCTGTCAGCCGAGGGGTTCGGCGGTTCGGTGCTGATGATGCTGTCCAATGGCGGGGTGGTGTCGGCCGATGACGCTGCTGCCGCCCCGATCCGGCTGGTGGAGTCCGGCCCGGCCGCCGGCGCTCTGGCCGCCCGGTGGTTTGCCCGCCGCATGGGGGAGGAGAGATTGCTGGCCTTCGACATGGGGGGCACTACCGCCAAGGCTGCCCTGGTGGAGGAGGGAGCCAGCGCTCACCAACACCTTCGAGGTGGCCCGGCGGTACCGGTTCAAGAAGGGGTCGGGCTTTCCGGTGTCGGTGCCCTCGGTCGACTTGGTGGAGATCGGCGCGGGGGGCGGCAGCCTGGCCCACCTCGACCAGTTCGGCCTGCTCAAGGTGGGTCCTGAGTCGTCGGGGGCCGATCCTGGTCCGGCGTGCTACGGCCAGGGCGGCGATCAACCGGCGGTGACCGACGCCGACGTGGTGTTGGGCCTGCTAGACCCCGATGCCTTTCTGGGTGGCGACATGCCCTTGGATGCCGGGCTGGCGCAGTCGGCCATTGAACCCTTGGCCGAAGGTCTCGGCCTCTCGATCATCGACACCGCGGCAGGGATGTACGAGGTGGTCAGCCAGAACATGGCCGCCGCCGCCCGCATGCACGCGGTGGAGCGGGGGGTGGATCTGCGGGGGGTCACCGTACTGGCTTTCGGAGGGGCCGGGCCGCCCCACGCCTGCCGGGTGGCCGAGTTGCTGGACTCGGATCGGGTGGTGTTCCCGATCAACGCCAGCGTGCTGTCGGCGTTCGGGACCCTGGTGTCGCCGGTGCGCATCGACCTCGCCCGCTCCATGCCAGTGAAGCTGGCCGAGGTGGCACCCGCGGAGCGGGACGGTCTGCTGGACGAACTGCGGGAAGAGGGCCGCCGGGTGCTGCTCAGCGCCGGCGTGCCCGAGGCCGACATCAGATTCCGCTACGGCATCGACGCCCGCTACACCGGCCAGGGCAATGAGATCACCGTCTGGGTGGGAGAAGGGGATACCTGGTCGGCCTCCGACGACGAGGTGGTGGGGGCGTTCGAGTCGGAATACCGCCGCATCTACGGCATGACCATCGACGACGTGGCCATTGAGGTTGTCACCTGGCGCCTGTCAGCCCGAGCCGACCCGGCCGAAATAGCTGATGCCGAATCGCCGCCGACCGCCGCCAACCGCTCTCCTAAGCCAGTATCCACCCGCACGGCAGTATTCGGCCGAGAGGAAGACGCGATCGAAGTCCCGGTTTACCGCAGGGCCGACCTGGCGATCGGCGTGTCCTTTGCTGGCCCAGCTTTGGTGGAGGAGCGGGAGACGACGTCGATCATTCGTCCCGGATGGGAGGTATCGGTTTCTTACGACGCTTGTCTCGTCGCGGTTCGCGGTCAAAAACCGCCTCCCAAATAACGATCTCAGCGAGAAACCAGAGCAGCTCTATGAATAAGACCACAACAAGCCCAAAGAAAGCCTCCGCTTACGATCCTATTCAACTTGAAATTCTGTGGCAGTCGCTCATCTCGGTGGTGAACGAGCAGGCCCGGGCGCTCCAGCGGGCCGCATTCAGCCCCATCGTGCGCGAGGCCGGCGATCTGGCCAACGCCGTGTTCGACAAGCGGGGCCGCATGGTGGCCCAAGCGGTGACCGGCACCCCCGGTCACATCAACTCCCTGGCCATTGGCGCAGCCAACATGCTCGATGAGTTCCCCCCCGAGGCCCTCGAGCCCGGCGACGTGCTGGTTACCAACGACCCCTATCTCACTGCGGGCCAACTGTTGGACGTGACCGTGCTGGTTCCGGTGTGGCGTGCTCCGGCCGCCGGGGGCGCCCCTGTGCCCATCGCCTACTTCGGTTCCACCATTCACCACACCGACGTGGGCGGCTACGGCATCGGCGCGGGGGCCCGGGACTGCTTTGAAGAGGGCCTGTGGATCCCCATCTGCAAGCTCATGAAGCGCGGCGAGCGCAACGAGGACGTGTGGAAGTTCATCTTGTCCAACGTCCGCCAACCCGACCACATGGCCGGCGACCTGCACGCCCAGATGGCATCGGGCGAGGTGGGCGCCCAGCGGCTGGCCTCCCTATGCAACGCCTACGACCTCGACGACATCGAGGAGTTGGCCGATGAGATCATCCACCGATCCGAGGCAGCCACCCGGGCCAGCATCGCCGAGTTGCCCGCCGGCGAGTACCAGGCCGACGCGGTACTGGATCTGGCCGACGGCAGCCGCATCGACATTGTGTGCTCGTTGCGGGTGGACCCCGATGTCGGGGAGATCATGGTGGACTACGGCGGCACGTCGGAGGCCAGCCCGTGGGGCATCAACGTGGTCCGCAACTACACCCACGCTTACACAACGTTCACGGTGCGCTCGGTGCTGAACCCCGAGATTCCCAACAACCACGGCAGCCTGACCCCCATCAAGATGGCCGCCCCGGAGGGGTCCATCGTCAACGCCGTGTGTCCCCAGCCCGGAACTGCCCGCCATGTGGTGGGGATGTTCTTGCCCAATGCCCTGCTCAAAGCCCTGGCCCAGGTCAAGCCGGAGGAGTCCATGGCCGAGGGGGCGGGCGCGGTCTGGACCATGCAGGTGAGCGGCAACCATGAGGACGGCACCCCGTTCATCACCGCCATGTTCACCTACGCCGGAGGGGTGGGAGCCCGGGCGTCCAAGCCGGGCTTGGACGCCTGCTCCTATCCCACGGGGGTGAGCGCGGTGCCCATCGAGGTGGTGGAGGCCTCCGCACCGGTGCGCTTCACCCGCAAGGCGCTGCGCCCCGGCTCTGAGGGGCCGGGGGCCCAGCCCGGCGGCAAGGGCCAGACCATCGAGTTCAGCGTGGACACCTCCCGACCCTGGCTGCTCAACGCGGTGACCAGCCGCCTGTCCGACCCGCCGCAGGGCATCTTCGGCGGCGGCCCCGGAGAGGCGGGCTCGTTCCAAGTGAACGGCGAGCCGGTTACCACCCAGAGTCGGATCACCCTCGACACTGATGACGTGGTGCGCCTCGACCTTCCCGGCGGCGGAGGCTACGGGGCGCCTGAAGATCCAGATGGCTGATCTGGTCACGTTCTCGTCCGTTTGGGAACGAGCGGTCGAACGTGGCGGCGATGCCGTTTTCTTGGTCTTCGAACGACCCGACGGGACCGTCGCAACCTGGACCTACGAGCAGTTCGACGCCGCCATCACCGATGTCGCTGCCGGGCTGATCCAGCGAGAGGTAGCCCCGGGCGATTCGGTGCACCTAGCGCTGACCAACACCCCGGCGTTCGTGGCTCTATGGCTGGCCGCCAATCGGCTGGGGGTGTGGATCGTGCCGTCCGACCCCATGGGCAGGGTGCCGGAGCTGGCCGACCACATCGAGCGCACGAAGCCAAAAGCGGGCTTTTGCGCCACCGACCGGGCTGAGGTCTACCGCCAGGCCGCGGAAGTCAGCTCCCAATTGGCCATCACTGAGGTGGACGAGGCCGGCGGCAATCTCGACGCGCTCACGGGAACCGCTCAGGTGGACTGGCCCTCAGTGGAGCCTGGGGACCGGGCAGCGGTGATGTTCACTTCGGGGACCACCGGGCGTCCAAAGGGGGTGGAGATCACCCAGGCCAACTACGCCTTCTGCGGACAGGTCATGGCCGAGCGGGCCGATCTGGCCCCTGACGACCGCCAGTTGGTGGTGCTGCCCCTGTTCCACGCCAACGCCCAGTACTACTCCTTCGCCTCGGCCATCTGGACCGGAGCCTCAGTGGCGCTGATGCCATCCTTTACTGCCAGCGGGTTTCTGGCCCAGGCCGCCCGCCATCACGCCACCTGCGCCAGCCTGTTCGCCGCCCCGATGCGGATGATCCTGGCCCGGGGCGCTCCGGTCGACGGTGTCGGGCTTCGCCACTGCTGGTACGCCCAGAACATTGCCGACGATCAGTACGAAACCCTGGCCGCCTGGTTCGGATGCCGGCCCCGCCAGCTCTACGGCATGACCGAGACCATCCCCGCCGTGCTTACCGAGCCGGCCGACAACCCCGTGCCGCTCTCCATGGGAGAGGTCACCCCCGGCTGCCAGGTGATCGTGCGCGACGGCGAAGTACTGGTCGGGGGACAGCCCGGCTCGACGTTGTTCGCCGGCTACCTGGACGATCCAGAAACCACCGCGGCCTCGTTCACAAACGACGGCTGGTTCCGCACCGGCGACCGAGCCCGCGTCGAAGTTGATGGACGCCACTACTTCGACGGCCGGCACTCCGATGTGCTCAAAGTGGCGGGGGAAAACGTCTCCATTGTGGAGGTGGAGTCGGTGCTGGCCAGCCACCCCGCGGTATTGGAAGCCGCGGTGGTGGGCGCGCCCGACCCGATGCGCGACGAGGTGCCGGTGGCCTTTGTGGTCCCCGCCGACCACGCCACACCCCCAACCCATGAAGATCTGTCGTCTTGGTGCCAAGAGCGGCTGGCCAAGGCCAAACTCCCCCGGTCGTTTACGCTGATGGACGAGCTGCCTCGAACCAGCGTGGGAAAAATCCGCAAATTCCTGCTACGACAAGAGGCGGAGGCGACAAGGGGGTGACCACATGACCATGTTGACCAACGATTTGTTGGTGTCGTTCGACGATTCCATCACCGATGTCGCCACCGCGGTCACCCTTCCCCCCGAGATCTACACCTCAGAGG
>JAPYOG010000239.1 GCA_028278785.1 Candidatus Poriferisocius anaerobius
ACCACCGCCGGGCGGGGGGCCAGGTCGAGGAGCACCCGGTCGGCCGCGTCGGCGGCCGCGTAGAGAGAGTCGGCGACGACCACTGCGATCGGATCGCCCACATGCCGTACCCGGTCTACCGCCAGAAGCGGGCGGCCCTCGTGGCGAACAAAGAGCCGGTCGTCGCCCAAGGATTCCAGCAGTTTGTCTTGGTAAACCCCGCCATCAGCCTCGTTGGGGGCCATCGTGTCTATGCGCCCGATCAGGTCTTTCCCTGTCCACCCGACAACGCCGGGGGGAAGCTCCACCCCGTTCAGGTCGGCATGAGCCACCGGGCTGCGCACGAACGCGGCGTAGCGCATCGACGGCAGTTCGATGTCGGCCACATAGCGGCCGTTGCCCCTCAGCAGTCGGGGATCCTCGCGGCGCAGGGTTCTCACCGGGCCAACTCCACGGCCCAGTAGTCCCACTGGGTATGGGTGTACTCCTCCAGGGTCAGGCCGTCGGTGAGCAGTTCGTCGGTGAGCTCCGAACGATCGATGGCCTCCACCGAGCCGATGCCCTGGGCCATGATCTGCAACCGGGCGGAACGCTCGAGGTTGACTGCGCTCACGGTTGCCTCCTCGATGGTCGACCCCACCACGGTCAGCCCGTGGCCCTTCAACAGGATGCCCTTCCGGTCGGCCAGGGCCGCGGCCACCGCTCGGCCGCGCTCGGTGTTGTCGATCTGCACCGCGGATTTGTGTACCGGCACGCCGTCGGCGAACAGCGTGCACAGATGCCAGACCGGGGCGAGGGGAACATCGGTCATCGAGAACGCGATGCAGTGCATGGGGTGGGCATGGATCACCGCCCCCACATCAGGACGGGCCCGGTAGATCTCGGTGTGCATGAACCGCTCACCAGGAGCATCCATCGATCCCTCGACCACTTCGCCCTCCAGGTCCATCACCACTACGTCGCTGGGCTCGGTCTCGGCCAGGTCCTTCACGTCGTCATGGGTGTGGCCCAGCACCGCCACCAAGTCGGTGCCCGGAATCCGGGCCGAGGGATGGCCGAAGGGGCCGATCAGCCGCTCGCGGACCAATATCCGGGTCGAGGTGGCGATCTTCTCTTTGAGAACCGGGATGGCCTCGGTGTTGTTGCTCATTGGCGTGCTCCGATGTCGAGAACGTGAACGACCTTGGTTCGGGTATAGCTGAGCAGCGACTCCATCGACCCCTCTGACCCGAGCCCAGAGTCCTTGTATCCCCCGAACGGTGTTTCCAGGAAGTGCTGGCCTCGCCCGTTGATCCACACACACCCGGCCTGCACGCGGCGGGCGGCGTCCATGGCCCAGTCCAAGTCGTTGGTGATGATGTTGGCGGTCAGCCCGTAGCGGGTGGCATTGGCCTGGGCAATGAGGTCGTCCCGATCCCGCCACTCCAGCACCGACAGCACCGGCCCGAAGATCTCCTCTGCGGCGATGGTGTGGCTGGACTCCACTTGGTCGAACAACGTCGGAGCCAGGTAGTACCCGCCCTCGGGAGCGCCCTCGGGAGCGCCCCCTCCCCTGATCATCCGGGCACCCTCGTGCTGCCCAGACTCCACGTAGCCTTGCACTCGGCTGAGCTGGGGCTCAGAGACCAGCGGCCCCATGGTGGTGGCCGTATCGAGGGGATCGCCCACCCTGATCTGGTCGAGCCGGGCGGCCACTGCGTCCACGATCTCGTCGTGCAGGTGAGCAGGGGCGTAGAGCCGGGAAGTCGATCCGCAAGACTGCCCCTGGGAAGACTCGAAGTTCATCCCCCCCACGGCCTGCTCAGCCACGAATACGGGGTCGGCGTCGGGTGCCACCAACAGGGGGTTTTTGCCCCCCAGTTCCACGGTCACGTGCTTCACCTGCCCGGATGCGGCGGCGGCCTCCATGACCCGCAGTCCAGTGGTCCCTCGCCCTGTGAAGCCGATGCGGCTGATGCCCGGGTGGGCCACCAGGGCTTCGCCGGTGGTGGCCCCGTTTCCGGTGAGCACGGTGAGCACGCCGGGAGGTAGGACTTCCGCCGCCAGATAGGCCACCTCCAGGGGGGAAACAGGGGTTTGGTCGGGAGCCTTCACGACAACGGTGTTGCCCGCAGCCAAAGGGCCGGCCGAGTGGAACAGGGTGAACATCAGTGGGTGGTTGAAGGGCAGGATGCGGGCCACCACGCCGTAGGGCTCCCGCAGGGTCAGATGGAGGCTGTTGGCCGACGCCGGCAGGGTCTTCCCGTGCAGCTCTCGGGCGATGCCAGCGAAGTAGTCCAGGGCATCGGCCCCGTAGGCCACGTCGTTGCGCATGGCAGCCACGGGATTGCCGCTGTCCATGGCGTCGATCCGGGCCAGACGCTCGGCCTGCGACCGCACCGCATCGGCCAGATCACGCAGATACCGGCCCCGCTCTGCCGCCGATAGCGCCGCCCACTCCGGCTGGGCCTCGGCGGCTGCTCCGACGGCGCGATCCACTACCGCGGCGTCGGCCAGAGGCACCTCGGCCACTGTCTCGCCGGTGCCCGGGGCGATGGCCGCCATCATGTTGCCATCGGATACCTCGCGGTCGCCCACCAGTAGTGGATAGCGGTCGCGGAGATCGGCGGCCAGCAGTTTGGAAGTCATGGGGCGATCACCGGCTTCATCTCGGCACCGGTTCGCATGGCGGCCAAGGCGTCAGTCACCTGATCCAACGAATAAGTGGTTGAGCATACTGCGGATTCCAATCCCAACTCGGCGCTATGCCGGTCGAGGAATCGAAGGGCATCGTGGAAGTGGGAGATATCGGCCGAAAGCGAGGTCCTCACCGTGAGTTGGCGAACTTTCATGGCCGTGGTCGCCACGGGCACCGTTTCGCCATGGGCCTGGCCGATCACCATGAGCGTGCCGCCAGCTCGCACCATCCCCATTCCCTCGGTGAATGCGTCGGGCGGTCCCGCGCATTCGAGCACGATGTCTGCTCCCCGGCCTTGCGTCATGTTGCGTACCGCTTCGATTCTCTCGTCCGGCTCGGTGTGATCGATGTCGATGCGAGAGGTGAGTCCCCACTCTTCGGTGGCGGCCAGCCGGGATGCGGGCGCACCGATGAGGATCACCTGGCTGGCCCCACTCCGCAGCGCCGCCGCTGCGGCCAGGACCCCGACCGGCCCAGCACCGAGAACTACCACCGAGTCGCTGAACCGGATGCGGGGCATGCGATCGAGGGCGTGCATCACCGTGCGCAGGGCGCAAGTGGCCGCCGAGGCCAGCGGACTGGACACGCTGTCGGGCACTCTCAGCACCCGGGAATCGGGCGAGACGTGCAGGTGTTCGGAGAACGTTCCGTTGACGGCGCCCTCCTCATAGGGCCCCCACCCATAGCCCATTGTGCTCTCGCACAGGGTGGGCTGTTTGGCCACTGCGCAGAAATAGCACCGGCCGCACCAATTGTGAGCCCACACGACGCGGTCGCCGGGCCGAAGCCGCTGGCCAAGCGCGTCGTGCTCCAGTCCCGCACCCAGTTCGACAACCGTGCCGGTGCCCTCGTGGCCCATCACCAAGGGCAGACTGGCCAGTTGCTCGAAGACGCCATCGCAGATGTGTACGTCGGTGCCGCACACGGTGGCGGCGTCAACCCGCACCAGCGCGCCCCCTGGAAGGACCGGTCCCAAGTCGAGGGTTTCTACCGCGGGTCCGCGGCTGTAGTCCGCCAAAATCACTGCCCGGCTCATCCTGGGACCTCCCGCCAGATCGGGCCTCGGTCGACAACCGGATCGAGCAGACCCTCGGCCACCCACTCGGTGTATGCGAAGGGATCGTAGGTTTTGGCCGCTTGGCCCGGATAACCGATCAGCTCGCGTACCACCGGGCTGAGGTAATAGCACGCCGCCACTGCGGTGGTAAGAGCGACATAGGCGTCTTCGTCCTCCTCATGGAGCGCCGACAGCCGATCGATGGAGAATAAAGACGGATCAAGCGCATCCACCGCCCGGACCAGAGGCTGGTGCAGATCCTTGCGCCAGCCCAAGACTTGGGGCAGATAAGACTCCACTGCCTTAACTTCAGAGACTGCGGGCATCCCGTGGGCGGCGGGCAGCATCACGTCGGCGAGAGCGGTCAATCGGTGGATGTCGATATCGGCCGTCGGGGCGGGCGATGTGGGCGTCGTCATGCCGGAACCTTCTGTTCGCTGCGGTGCTGAACCAATAGGTCAGCGGTTCGCAAGGCCAGCGCGGTGATCGTGCAGGTGGGGTTCACCCCGGAGCTGGTTACGAACACGCTGGCATCGGCGATGTACAGGTTGGGCACATCATGGGCCTGCTGGCGGGAGTTGACCACCGAGGAGGCCGAGTCGTTACCCATGCGGGCGGTTCCCATGAGATGCCATCCCGAATAGGGGATCATGCTGGCCACCGCGGTCTCCCGGCACCCCGATGCCCTCAGCGACTCTTCAGCCCTGGCTTCCTGGAAGGCCATCAATCGCCGTGAGTGGTCGGAGATTCGGTAGCTCACCCGGGGTGCGGGAATGCCGTGGCTGTCGGTGCGTACCGGGTCGAGATCCACGCGGTTGGGCTCCTCGGGAAGGTCCTCTCCGAAGATGGCCCAGCTCGCTCCCCGCCCAAAAGTCCGGCCCATGAGCTCATGGTGATCGCGGCCCCATACCTCGTTGCCAGCCCGCATGGGCAGGATGTGGTTGAGGGGGCCGCCTACCGGCGAGAGCGCCCACTTGGCCCCTCGCACGAACTCGCGGTCGGGGTCGGTCTCGTAGAACTGGTAGCTGGTGATGCTGGCCCCGAAGTGGCCTTGCCAGCCCTCCACCTGGTCGTCCCACCACCCGGTGACCACCGAGAACGGGTGCATCATCAAGCGCCGACCCACCAAGCCGCTGGAGTTGGCCAGCCCGTCGGGACAATGGCGATCGTCGGCGGAGAGCAGCAGCAGTCGGGCAGTGCCGATGGCATTGGCGGCCAAGATCACCACGTCGGCTTCCTGATGGTGCTCGACGCCGGAGCGGTCCAGCCACACGGCCCCAGTGGCCAGCCCTCGCGGGTCTATCGTGATCCGGCTGACTCGGGCCCCGGTGATGAGCCGGGCACCGGCAGCGGTCGCCTTGGGCCAGTGGGTCAGGTCGGTGGAGGCCTTGGCCCCCTCGGCGCATCCCGATGTACACACCCCCCGCTGCACGCAGGGTCTCCGCCCGTCGTAGGGGGCGGACAAGATGGCGTTGGGCTCGGGCCACCAGTGCCATCCCAGGCGGTTGTGCCCCTCAGCCACCCGCCGCCCGGCCGCGCCCAAGGGCAGCGGCGGCAGCGGATAGTCATCGTGGGGCGGATAGGCCGGGTCTCCGGCCAAGCCGGACACACCGATCTGCTGGTCGATGGCGTTGTAATAGGGAACCAGGTCCGAATGGGCGATGGGCCAGTCGTCGGCCACTCCGTCCATCGTCCGCACCCGGAAATCCGATGGGAGCATCCGGGGCCACGTCCCCGCGTAGATGATCATGCTGCCCCCCACTGCGTTGTACATCAGGGGCTCGATGTCCGAGTCGTCATGGACCACCGGATAATCCTCCGGGCGATTCCGCACATTGGGGCTCATGGCCCAGTCCTTGCGTATGGCCAGCTCCCAGTCGGGCCGAGCGCCGGGGAACGCGGACCTATCGGGCCAGTCGCCCTGCTCGAGGCAGACAACATCGAACCCGTGCTCGGCCAGGTGGCGCGCGGCCACCCCGCCGGAGGCACCGGCGCCAATGATGAGGACGTCGGCCCGATAGGTCATATTCGCTAGTGGGTTACCGGAGGGTGAGTACCCCTACCGGAGATCGGCGTTGGTCATGCCTTCAATGGTGTCGGCATCCACCACGAAGGTGGGGGCCTGGATGAAGTACGCCTGGCCGGTGCTGCCTGTAGTGAGGTACTGGTGAGCGACCTCGGCGGTCTGCCAACCCCACTGGTAGCCCCGCAGGGCGATGGTCATGTCCACGCCGGACCCGGCCCGGATTTGGTCGAAGACCGCGGGCTCGCCGTCGGTCCCGCTGATGAGGATGTCGGCGTGGTCGATGCCAGCCTCTTCCACGGCGGTGGCCGCACCCAATGCCAGAGCATCGCTGTCGGCCCAGATGCCGTCGAGGTCGGGATTGGCGGTCAGCGCGTCTTGGGCCAGCCGGAGGCCCTCTTCAGCGGTGAAGCTGTTGGCGCTCTGGTTGAACACCACTTCGATGCCAGGGTTGTTTTCCATGGTGTGCTCGAAGCCCTCGCGGCGCTTTTCCACATACTCGCTGGCCCCCGGCCCGCCGATCCGGGCGATCTTGCCCGATCCGCCGAGTTGTTCGACCATCCACTCGCTCTGCTTGGTGCCCTCAACGCCCCAATCAGTACCAATGAAGCCGATCTCCGGGGCCGCCTCCTGCACGCTGTCGCCAGTAGACAGCATGGGTATGCCGGCAGCCGCGGCGGCTTCATAAGCGGGAATGAGCGCTTGGCGATCGCCAGGCGAGGCGATGATGAGGTCCACGCCCTGGGTCACGAAGTCCTCTATCTGCGCCACCTGGTCTTCGATCACATATACAGCGTCAGCGGCGACGAAGTTCCAGCAATTCTGAGCGCCGAACTCGGCCAAGCCGGCTTCGAGGTCGCGGAAGTACAAGATAAAGGTGGCCAGGTTGGCATACCGCACCTCGTAGATCTCCTCACAGCCTCCGTCACCGGACGCGGCATCGTCGTCATCGTCGTTGCCACAGGCCGATATCACCAGCCCAAAGGCCAGAAGCAGCGCTAGCAGCTTGAACAACAGGTGTTTGGTTTTCATTGTGCTCCCCTCCGGGTGTTTATGATTGCTCCGACGTCGACTGGGCCGATTGCCCGGCCTGGTCGGCATCTTGGAGTTCTCTCTCGCCCGATCGGGCCGATTGCTCGGCTCGTTCGATGGCGCGACGCTCTTCGTCCAATTCGTGTTCCACTTCAACTTCTATGGCAGTGTCCTCGCTTCGATTGGCCCACCGGTCCAAGTAGCGGCGCAGGAATTGCGATGTCATGGCCAGCACGAAAACAACGCCCAGCCACACGTCTTGCATGTTGGACGACACATTGAGCAGGTTGAGGCTGTTGCGAATCACCCCGATCAGCAACACCCCGGCAAGGGTGCGGGGTATTGATCCCCGTCCTCCGAACAGGTTGGTGCCTCCGAGGACGACCGCGGCCACGGCGTAGAGCTCAGTGAGCACTGCGGCGTTGGGCTGGCCGACGTTGACCCGCCCCAACAGGGTGAAGCCTCCGACTGCTACGGCGAGTCCTCCCAGCACAAACACCGTGACCCGCACCCGGGTGACGTTGATTCCAGCCCGGCGGGCTGCTTCGGCGTTCCCCCCCACTGCATAGATCCGCAGTCCGAACCGGGAGTAGCGCAGGATCACGTGGTAGACCACGCCGAGGCCCAGCGCGACCCAAATGGGCATGCGCAAGCCGATGAACTCTCCGCCCCACCACGCCTTCCAGCCTCCGGGGAGGTTTCCCACCGTGTTGCCCGCGGTGATCTCACGGGCCAGTCCCCTCGCCATGATCAAGAGGCCCAAGGTGGTGATGAAGGAGGGGACCTTGAGCACCGCGGTGATGAGCCCGTTGAACAGACCAGCGGCGATGCCCACCCCCACCCCCGCCAGCAAACCGAGCACAATGC
>JAPYOG010000024.1 GCA_028278785.1 Candidatus Poriferisocius anaerobius
ACTATCGGTCGTCCTGCGACCCCCCCGCCAGACCACCGGCAGCGCTCGTTGCCCACAGCACGATGGACGACTACCT
This sequence comes from Candidatus Poriferisocius anaerobius, assembly GCA_028278785.1. Taxonomy (GTDB): domain Bacteria; phylum Actinomycetota; class Acidimicrobiia; order Acidimicrobiales; family Bin134; genus Poriferisocius; species Poriferisocius anaerobius. The sequence goes on from JAPYOG010000024.1 coordinate 77, forward strand.
CGGAAGGGCACACATCGCGGCGAGTGCCCGCAAGCATGGCGTCACCGACGAAGACATACGGCATGCGCTCAGGCACTACTGGTTGCTACACGGAGGTAACGACCTTAGAGTCGTCATGTACATCGGCCCTACGACGAGCGGTCAGCCGCTTGAGGTAGGCGTGATGTATGGCGACCTCCAGCCAGTTGTCATTCATGCCATGCCAGCAAGAAGAAAATATCTGCAAGCGAGGAGACGAGGATGAGCAAGTTCAGCGAAGAGTATTTGGCCGAGAAACTGGCCGCTTTTGAGAAGTGGGCCGATGAGGTAAAACCAGAGGATCTCAGGCCGGTGCCATTCGAGGCCATGGGTGCCATCGCCAAGTGGATCAACCAGTTCGACGAGGTCAACGAGGCTATGGCCGAGGCCATCGGCGACGCCCTTTCGCGGGGCCTCACCTGGCCGCAGATCGGCGAGCTACTCGGAGTCTCCGAACAGGCGGCACACGACAAGTACAGCCCATACATCCCCGCCGAGGTCGCTTCGTAGAGCCAGGAGGCTCGCCCCCACACAGGCCGAAGGCACAACCTGTCACAGCGCGGCTGTAGCCTGACAGCCAATTCCTATGCCAGAATCCCCCTCAGTGAGCAACACCGCCACGCCCGAATGGGCTGAGCGGCCAGCTACCATCCGCAGCGAGTTGGTACGCCGGATCAGAGCCGATTTGCTCGGGCTGCTGGACGGAGATGACGAGGTTGTCCGCGGCTTTCAGCGCGAAGACGGCACCTGGACACCTTCGGGACGGGTCAACGACCGCTATCTGGTGGGCAAATTGGCGCCGGCGGGAACCGTGGCCCGTGACCCCGAGCGCCTTGCCGCCACTCTGCGTGATGCTCTCAACCGAGCAGAACTGTGCTCCACCGACCCAATGTGCGCCGACCACCAAGCCAACGAGGCCCACGACACCCTCCACCACGCCGCCTGCCACGCCTGCATGTTCGTCCCCGATACATCTTGCGAGCACGGCAACCGCTACCTCGACCGCGCCACCGTCGTCCCCACCATCAGCACTCCAGATCTCGCGTACTTCACCTAGAACGACTGGCTGATTGGGCGGTCCCGGCTACAAGCTGGAGGGCAACCCGCCGCGATTCAGGTGCCGGGCTGCAATATGGTGGTTGTGAAAGGAGGCAGGCCCTGAAACTCGTAGAAGACCCCCGGTTCGACGTGGCGCTGTACACCATCGGAGAGGCAGCACGGATTGTCGACGTCCCGACTTCGACTCTGGCCAGATGGGCAAAGGGATACACCCGGCGCTTTCCCGACCGGCCTGAAGTGATTGGCGACCCTGTGCTCACCTACTTGCCGACCAGCACTTTCAGAGGGCCCACGGTTCCGTTCATCGGCTTGGCCGAGGGACTGGTGCTCGCTGCCATCCGACGCAGCGGGGTGCCGATGCAGCGGGTTCGTCCCGCCCTGGATGAGTTGCAGCGGCAGATGGGCATTGACCATGCCCTTGCCTCTCAACGGCTATACACCGACGGTGCTGAACTGCTGTTCGACTACGCCGAGCAGAACCAGGAAGCTGGTCTAGGGCCAAGAACCAAAGACTTGGTGGTCATCCGCAATGGCCAAAGGGTGTTTGCGGAGATCATCCAGCAATACCTCAAGCTCATTCGCTACGGCTCGGACGGGTATGCCTCTACCATCCAGGTTCCGGCATATCGCGAAGCCGAGGTGGTAGCCGATCCTGGCCGCTCGTTCGGCTCTCCTGTCTTTGAGCGCGGCGGAGCGCGAGTCTCTGATGTTCTCGAACGATTCTGGGCCGGTGAATCCCTCAGTGAATTAAGCAAAGAGTTCGGCGTTCCCCACCACCAGCTCGAGGACGTCGTCCGTGCCACATCCCGACAGGCTGCCTGACCTCTTCCTTGACCGAAGCTTGGGACGGATCAAAGTCCCCGAATTACTGCGCGCCGCTGGTCTCCGGCTGGTCACACTGGCCGAGCACTATGGGATCCCATCTGACGAGGGCATCGTCGACGAAGAATGGCTGAGACTGGCCAGTTCCCAGGATTGGGTCGTATTCATGAAGGACACGCGGATCCGCTATAACCGGCGAGAGCGCGATGTAGTGAGGGCCTACTCGGTTCGCTGTTTTTGTCTATCCAGCCAGCAACTCCATGCTGATGATATGGCAGCTCGATACCTGGATAACCTCGACGTGATCACACGAGCGTGCCAAGAGCCAGGACCCTTCATCTACGCCGTCCACAAGAATCGGATCGAACGTCTTCCTTTAGGAACAGACGCTTAATTTGAACCTTCATGGATTTGAATTTTTGCTTTAAATCCAGCTAAATCAGGGTGGTTGTTGTCACAAGCTCCGGTATCATTATATGCATGTCATTCGGAGTGCATCCCAGTGCAAGCGGCGACAGGACTGGTGTCGCTGGCGGTTTCGGGTTTCCTGACTTCTCCGGGTCGAGCGCCTCGGAGCTGCTCGGCTTGATGGGCGAGGCCGATTCGGTCCGCCGCCGGGCGGAGGGCTACCTGGTCGGGCTGCTTGCCCGCTACGGCGAACTCGAAGGGCCGGGCGCGGCGGCGTCGGTGTGCCACCAGTTCGGCATCAGCGCCTACAAGGCCCGCCAGCTGGCCCGAACCGCCCAAGGGCTCGCGGCCATGCCCGACGTCCTCAGCGCCGTGCAGCACGGGCGTCTTTCCGCCGACCAGGGCGGGATGGTCGCCGAATCGCACAAGCGGGCGCCGATGAGCCCGCAAGACCAGCAAGAGCTCTTGGCGCTGGGCGGCTGGCAGGGCCACGACGAATACAAAAAGACAGTCGCCGCCCGCGAGGACCAGCGCCGGGCCGACAGCGGGATGGGCCGCACCGAGCGGCAGAGGGCCCGCCGCTGCCTCAAGGTGTTCGACGGCTCAGGCGGCATGGTCGTTCTGCACGCCGAGCTCGACCAGGTAGCAGGCGACCGGGTCAAAACGGCCATTGCCGCCATGAGCAACAAGATGCTCGTC